>JBARRE010000514.1:0-5428 GCA_049644065.1 Sedimentisphaerales bacterium
GCGTTATTTGAAAATCGGATAATCTGGAAAGTGTCCCCCGGCTGTAGTTTTTTCAGAGCACGTGTAATCGCCTGTTTGGCTTTGGCGATGGGTTTGCCGCTCATGCTGCCCGAGCAATCCAGGACAAAAATCATCTCCATCGGGGCACGTTTTAGATACGAAAGACTGTCCGGCGGATAAAGCATGAGCGTAAAGAATCCGCCCCGCTCATCGCGGTGAGTCACCAGGGCCGACTTTACGGTTTTGCCCGCGACCTTATAGCGGAGCACGAAGTCCTTGTTGGGGATGCTGTCGAGACTGCTGAGCTTGACCGTCCGCTTGTCACGTGCCGGAGAGCTGTTGTTTATCACGTGGCTGGCGCACACGAGTTGCTCGATTGCCACGCCTGCGTCGATATTAACGGCCAGCGAAATATCATGCCCGCTGCGCTGCCCGGGTTTGAGGTATTGGACCTCGGTCTTTTGGCCGGAGATGCCGGCTTTGCCGTGCGCAACGGCGCCGACTCCATCGGTGAATCCGGGAGGGTTGAATCGCGGCCCGACTACCATGGGAAAAACAAATTCGTACCAGCCGTCAACGTAGGCCAAGGTGTTAAAGTACTTTATATTAATGTCGATTTCCTTGCACGGCTCGATGTTGGCTACCTTCTGCGTGAAAATATTCGGCCGCTCCTGGGTAAGAAGCGAAGCGACATGTCCCTGGCTCCTGGCCTGTCGATAAATCTCCTCGGCCTCCTTGCGCTCGCGGATGATGCCGCGGATGCGCCGCTCGCCTATCGTCATAATGAACTCGTTAATAGCCGCGTTCTGAGGTAGCGGAAACACATAAACCGCCTCGATCTTCTCATCGTAGGGATTATGAAACTGCTGGGTGACATCGACGGTTGCTATATAGCCGCTGATTTGCCCTTTCACGTCGGTATGTTTAAGCGGCAGCGGGATTTCTTTCTCTTCTTTAGGCAGCTTAGCTAACATAGCACCGCAGCCGGGCGTATCCTCACCGGTGGGAACTGCCTGTGTTTCAGCTTTAGCTATCACCCAAACCTCATCCGCTGTGACATTGAGTAATTCGGCAGGTATTTGTCTTGCCGGCGCGCGTTGGCTTGGTCTGACATCATACAAGACTCTTCCAGAGGAACGACGATTAGTCGATGAAGTCGGGGTCGGTAGCTTAACAGCTTCAAATCCACCCATGCCACCCATACCGCCACCATATCCATCGCTTACACGATCCCTCCGTCCATACCTGAGGACATCCTTACCAGCCATAGCCATCATGTCGTTTTCCGCCAACATTTCCTCGGTTAACGCAGGGCCCCTAACAACACTCAATCTTGAACTTTCCTGGCTTTCGGGTTTTAGAGAGAGTTTGACATCTTGTGGATCTGCAGGTTGTGTAGGTGTTACAGACAGCGGAGTTCCGGGTATGACAGGTTCTGTCAGACCATAATCAGATCTTTCTATATCCGGCATGACAACGACATGTTGTAAGTGTAAGCTATTGTCATCAACTGATGTATCCTGTTTTGGCTTAGGTGGTTCAACTGCTGTTTCTGACCACGTAACGACTTCGGAACCAGGCTTCTCCCTATCATCGGCTAATGCAGGTTTTTCGCTCGGCTCATCCACGGGCTGCTCTAAGTATTTTGCATGTTTTTCCTGGCACCCAACGAAAGAGCATACCAATACGATTGCAGTCAGGCTAAGAAGAATTGATGCAATTAGTACTTTCTTTTTCACTTTTATTCTCCTTTTTCGAAAGTAATTTCAGCGGGTATTTCTTTTCCGTCCGCATCTGCGGCGACGATAAGCTTCAATTCGTATTGCGGCTCGGCATCGCCGATGATTTGCAGATGTATGGTAGCAATTCGTGTTCGGCCCGTAGGCAGGTCCCGGCCGGTGTTAAAGGCAGCGATAATAATACGGTCATTGGCCAAGGCGGCGGGATCGTAGTAAGGCGCCTCTTTAAATGCTTTGTGCTGTCCGCCTTCGACGCCGACGATTTTGATTTGTCCGGCGGCAGCTTTAAGCTCGAACTGATAGGCCGCGAGGCTGCTGTTGCCGGAATCGATATAAATATGCAGCGGTGCGAAACGTACGCCGGACTGGGCAGTCGAATAATCCTCCGTAAGGAGTCCCTGGGACTGCTCCGACTGCTGCGCCAGGACGGGAACTATCAAACAAATGCCGGCCAGAATGATTAACGATATTTTGTTCATTATAAGACTCCCTTATCCAAGCGAACGGCTGCATTGGCGACCACATCGACGTCGTTGCGATCGATCAGACCGTCGCCATTAAAGTCCCACTTTGTTTCGGTATTGCCGGCGGATTCGATGTGCCGGGCTAATTTGAAAGCATCGAGGATGTCCACTCGGCCGTTTCGGTCAATATCGGCAGCCTGAGTTTCGCCGAGTAAAAAGCTATCTGTTGCCGGCCCGGTCTGCTTTGTAAGGTCCAGACTGAAGGCAAGAATAATAACCGCAGCCGCGGCGGCAATTCGCCAGCCCCAATGGATCCGCAGGCGTTTACCTTTGCCGGATTGTAAGGGTGCTAAGTGCGTATAAGCCCGATCCATAACAGCCCGGTCAACCTCGGGCGGCACTCCAACCTGTGGCTCAAAAAGGGCATTCAAATCAGCCGAGAGCTTCGAAGGAACCCTCAAATCCGAATCCTTACCAAAATGTTCTTTTCTTTTAGCCATATCTCATATCAAAGAAAAACCACATATAATAAATCGTTTCTATATGTTAAGCAGCCAAAGTGACCAAAAGGTTCAAATTTTTTGAGGATTATTCTGATTTTTGAAAAATTTCTGTTTCCCTCCCTGATTGCTCTTAAAAGAACGCGCTATGTCCGAGCCGCCAGAGACACTCTGAATATCGCTCCTGTTGGCTTTGCGCCGATGATTTCCACGGAGCCGTTGTGTGCTTCAGTAAATTTTTTCACCAGGGCCAGGCCAAGACCCGTCCCGGCAGTCTCGCGCGTTGCCTCGGCTGCCGGGCGATAGAACTGCTCGAATATCTTGTTTCGCTGCCGGTGCGGGACGCCGGGGCCGTGATCTTCGACTTCGATTACGGTGAATTTTCCGTCGGTTTTGGTCCGCACAGTAATCGTCTTGTCCTCGGCTTCGCGGGCGTACTTGATTGCGTTGTCCAGCAGGTTCACAATAATCTGCGTCACGGCGTCGGCGTCAAAAGTCGCCTGCTCGATTTGGCCGGGTTCGATTCGTACCGAAAAGCCCTTCTGCACGGCATACGGCCTCATCATCTCGACCACATCCGCGATGCACTTGTTGATATCACCTGCATTGAAGGCGTATTTTTTCCTTCCCTTCTGGATTCGCGAGAAGTCCAGCACGTTCTCTATCAGCCGGCTGAGCCTTTCGCTTTCCTGCCGCATATTCCCGTAATATTCGACCGCCTTGTCCTGCGATTTGACCCAGTTCTTCTCCAGCATCTCGGCGTACATTCGAATGCTGGTCAGCGGCGTTCTCAACTCGTGCGAGACGGCTGATATAAAATCGTCCTTTTTCTGCGCCAGCCTGATCTGTGCAGTGGCGTTACGCCACAGACTCGCCAGCCCCAGCGAGACCGCTAAAAGTACAATCGCAATGATGCTGAAATACCAGATTCGCAGATGACGGATTTCTTTGCCGATCCAGTCGGGATTGATTTCTTTGAGGTTCAGCAACAAATCGCCAAAGCCAAAATTCAGGATGGCGGTATGGGCGACGTTTTCGTTGTCGTGTGCATTTTCTCTCGGCGATAATTCAAAACTCATGCCCTTGCGCATGAATCGCGACGCGGAATCCTCTATCTGCTCGATGAGTATTTTCTCATTGAGCTGAAAGCCCTGCAGCAAATGCCTGTCTTCGATTTGTACGTGACGCAGCAAAAACACCTGCCCGCCGAAGATGGATTCGGCTTGTTGCGAAGCGGGGTCTCCGCCGGGGACGACCACAGGAAAGAACGGCTCGATGCGCACCTGAACCGTATCGGTTTGACTTCCGTCCGGGCTCGCTGTTTGCTGTTCGTACCAACTATCTGCCTGCTCAGCCTGCGCTTCTAATTCCTGAGTTTGCTGCTGTGGTTGAGCTGCCACGTTCGAAAGAACATTCTGCTCAAAAACCGCTCGCCTTTGCTCGATTACCTGCGTCTTTTGGCCTTTGCTTTGCAGAGACTCGATGGGATAACTTTGAGACAATTTATCCTTCTGACCTGCCCCCTTGACGATCTGCTCCGGCTCTTTCGGCGGCGGCGTGGTACCGCTTCGGCTATAAAGATTCATCTTCAGAGAACCGGGTGTAGTTCCGCTAAGCGCCGGCAGCAGGTTTTTCTCGATATTTTTCCTGTTCGAGATAGCTTCGGTAAACAGCTCGTTATCTGATTCGGTCAGATCCTGTCTTTGATCGACGTTGTCGTTTGGCGTGATGACGCTGCCGTCAGGCTCGATTTGAAAATTGCCGTAAGCCAGGCCCTGATCCAGGCGGCCGGCCAGCGGGCTGCGCAGCACGGGCATTTGCTGCTGGCCGGGCGCGACATTCTCCGGCACATAATAATATTGATAATCCGTGTAAGGGCGGCTTTGCTCGGCCTGCATGAATTCATCGAGCCTGCGCGTGACATCCTGCCTGACCTGCTCGGCGACGGCGGCGAATTCGCCAAGGCGAGCGCCTTCCATTCCCTGCGCCCGTATCCGGATGGAGTGGTATCCCATCCAGGCCAGCCCGCACAGGGCCGCAAGAATGATTGTCGATAATATGATCAGCCGTTTATACATTTGCTATCCGCCGCTTTCATATTTATAGCCCGCGCCGCGGACGGTTTTGATAATCTGAGGCTCGGCGGCGTCCCGCTCGATTTTGCTCCTGAGCTTGGCGATGTGCATATCGACGGTTCTTGTTCCCAACTCGCTCATCGTCTCGTTCCAGACCGCTTTGTACAATTCCTCCCTGCTGATAATCCTGTTCGGATTGGCGGCGAAGAACTGTATTATTGCCGCTTCTCGCTTGCTGATCTCCATGTCCCTGTCTTTGCGTTTTGCTTTCAAAGCCGGAATGTCAACATCCAAATCCGCAAATCGAAACGTCTGCCCGACGGCACGTGCCGGGTCGGTTCGCCTCAGCACGGCGTTGATCCGCGCCAGCAGCTCTTCGAGCGAGAACGGCTTGGTGATATAGTCGTCGGCACCAAGATTCAACCCGGCGACTTTTTCTTTCTCCTGCCCCTTGGCGGTCAGCATGATAATTGGAGTCTGCAAGCCATCGCCACGCCATTTGGAGCACAGTTGTTCGCCGCTTATTTTCGGGAGCATCAAATCGAGCAGAATCAAATCGAACCGCCGCCCGGCCACGGCGCGCTCGGCTTCGAGCCCGTCCGCGGCCTCGGTAACTTCGAAGTTGTGAAACTCCAGAAAGTCCGCCAGGG
>JBARRE010000515.1:0-2568 GCA_049644065.1 Sedimentisphaerales bacterium
TTCGATGCACATATAACGAGCCGGAAAAGGCAATCTGTGGAGGTTGTGCGAATCTGACCCCGCCCTGCCTCGAAAAAGAACAGTTTAACGATATGATGTGCTACATGAGTCCATGCGTAGCTTGCGAAATAAAGAAAGACTAATAAAAGTATAGGAGCCACATAAAATGTCACTTACGCTTTCAAAGATAAATGCTTCGGCGGCAACCCTGACGAAGAACCGGACCGAAGGTTCGGTTGTACCCGCTTCCGGTATGTGTGTTACATGTGTGGACGGCTGTATCGGTATGTGTGAGATAGGCAAGAGTGCTTACCGCGGCCACGAGGTTATTTATCCCCAACCTTTCGGTGTAGTAACTACCGCCGCCGAGAAAACCTATCCGGTAGATTATTCGCACTTTAATATAATGGGAACCGCAGTTGGCGCTCATGGAATAGAAGCCGACAGCGACAAGGCCATCTTTCCTGCTGTCAATCTGGAAGTTGCTTTTGGTCACGACAACGGTTTGAAATTCCGCTATCCATGGATCATTCCCGGGATTGGTTCGACAAACATTGCCAAGAACAACTGGGAAGGCCTGGCCATTGGCTCTGCCTTAGCAGGAACCGGCCTGACCATTGGTGAGAACGTTGTTGGAATGGATCCGGAATCCGTTATCAAGAACGGCAGGGTGGTCGATACGACCGACCTTAAACGCCGTGTAAAGCTCTATCAAGATCATCAGAGAGACGGTTACGGCGCTATTATCGTGCAGGCAAACGTTGAGGATACACGACTGGGAACACAGGAATATGCTATTGAGAAGCTCGGAGTTGAATGCGTGGAGCTAAAGTGGGGCCAGGGCGCCAAGGATATCGGCGGGGAAGTGAAAATCACGGACCTCAAAAAGGCCCAACTGTTATATGAGCGAGGTTATGTAGTCCTGCCGAACCCTAATGACCCGGTCGTTATAAAGGCTTTTGAACAAGGCGCGTTCAAAGAATTTGAGAGACACTCGAGGGTGGGAATGGTAACCGAGGAATCATTTGCCAAACGGGTGGAGGAGCTGCGAAAAGCCGGTGCCAAATACGTCTTTCTCAAAACAGGAGCTTATCGTCCGGCCGACCTGGCGCGGGCTGTCTTGTTTGCTTCGCGGTACAAAATCGACCTTCTAACTGTCGACGGTGCCGGTGGCGGCACAGGTATGAGCCCCTGGCGGATGATGAATGAGTGGGGCATTCCTCCCGTGCACTTGCACTCGCTTTTGTATGAATACGCAAAGCACATTGCCGACAAAGGCGGGTATCTGCCTGCAATAGCTTTAGCCGGCGGCTTTGCTTTTGAGGACCAAATCTTCAAAGGGCTTGCCCTTGGCGCACCGTTTGTGAAGCTGATTGGCATGGCTCGTGCCCCAATAGCTGCGGCGATGGTAGGTAAAACAATTGGGCGCACGATTAATGAACTCCAGATACCGGTGTATATCGAACGATTCGGCAGTTCGAAAGACGAAATATTTGTAACCGCAAGTATGCTCCGAAAGGAGCTTGGGGACAAGGAATTCGAAGAGCTTCCGACCGGCGCCCTTGGACTTTACACCTACTACGAACGCCTTGCCCAGGGCTTACGCCAACTAATGGCTGGTAGTCGCAAGTTTGCTCTGGAACATATGGCCAGGGACGATATAGCATCTTTAACGCATGAGGCAAAAGAAATCAGTGGAATTCAGTATGTGATGGATGTGGATCAAGGAAAGGTTGAAAGAATTCTTGACAGTTAAAGTTGCGTAAACCTGTGCCTTGCTACTCCAATTGCTGTTACAACAGCGAATATCCTGGAGTAACTTGGACTGGCCGGTTCGGATTTGTCTTATACCAAAGCCGTTGGAGTGGAGATCGGTGGTTCTACGGGCGCAGAACACCGTTTAGCCCGCACCCCTGCGGTGCGGGGTCAAATCACCACATACGTTTTTAGCCCGCACCACTGGTGACGGGTCAAATCACGAATCACGCAATACGCAGTACGCAATACGAAAACGTTTCTCAAAAACATTTTTAAACCAGATTTTGATTTCTTAACCAAAAAGTGCTATTATTAAGTCTTTGAGAGGTCCGCACCGAATAGAGATAATTGATGCTCTTTATGCCCGCCATTCCATGTCTTTGCCTTGGAATATCTGCAATTGAGTTGCGAGCAAAAAGGTCCGGCAGTACCGCAAGCTGCCGGACCCTTTTGACTCTATTGGGCGTCTTGTTTTGTGCCGCGGGCATCTTGCCCGCGATTCGAGGGCGAGACACCCTCGACACTTGGCCGACTTTGCCGTGGGCACGCATGTCGGACAGATCAAGATCGGCTCGCTGTCGAGATCCGAACGCGTCGCCGAGTACAATCAGCTCATGCGAATCGAACGGCTGCTTGGAGACAGAGCCCAGATGGCTCGCTTTTCGTTCACGCCAAAACCCGCTTAACCCGCACCCCTGCGACGCCGGGTCGAATCACGAAATACGTTTTTAGCCCGCACCACTGGTGCCGGGTCGTTTCTTAAAAATTTCCAAACCAGATTTTGATTTATTAACCACATAGTGCTAATAT
>JBARRE010000516.1:0-6871 GCA_049644065.1 Sedimentisphaerales bacterium
GAGTAAGAACCGCTGCGGAATGAAAGACGACGCCGCACTCGCCATCATCAGAGGTTATACGCGAGAGGCTGGTGTGCGAAATCTCGAGAGGAATCTCGCGGCAGTCTGCAGGGCCGTGGCAACTGAAATTGCCAAAGGTAAAAAGAGACGGGCGACTATCGGCAAAAAAGACCTCGCAAAAATCCTGGGCCCGGTACAATTCGAATCTGAACTGGCGCTGCGAACCGGAATACCCGGCGTCGCAACCGCCCTGGCTTACACACCTGTCGGTGGCGAGATGCTCTTCATCGAATCTGCATCTATGCCGGGCAAAGGACTTCTACAATTGACGGGCCAAATCGGTGACGTTATGAAGGAAAGCGCTCAGGCTGCATTTTCCATCGTGAAGGCAAACGCAAAAAAACTGAAAATCGAGCCGGAAAACTTCAGCAAGTTCGATTATCACATCCACGTCCCGGCAGGAGCAATCCCCAAGGACGGACCAAGTGCCGGTGTAGCAATGTTCACATCGCTGGTCAGTCTGCTGCTCGGCAAGCCCACCCGGCCGGACGTGGCAATGACAGGGGAAATCACGCTGCGAGGCTTGGTCCTGCCCATCGGCGGCCTGAAAGAGAAAATCCTGGCCGCCAAGCAGGCCGGCATAGAAACCATCATCCTGCCCGCCAGAAACAAAAAAGACCTGCCCGAAGTCCCGAAGGAAGCCAAAAAAGGCATCAAATTCGAATTCGTCAAAAACACCGACGAAGCATTGAAAATCGCCCTGAACACCGACTGAATCCCTACTGCCATCCCCAAGGAAGGAACCGCCTATTGAGCTTCGTGCTTTACATGGGACTTTGAGGATTTGAATATGCCGAGACCCATCTTTACCGATTCGAATGCAATTTTATCATCAGGAATCTCTAAAGGATTTATCAAAATCAATTCTTCTATTTCTGTTTTGTCAAAATCTGTGGGCAGAGCATCAATTTTTGAATAGAAGAACAGATCACACGTATGATAAATCACTCCTTCGTATTTATATATATTCGGATAAGAACCCAAATATCCCGGCCCTCTGATATCTATTCTTAATTCTTCCTTTATTTCCCTTTTTATCGCCTCTTCGGCGGATTCCTTTGGGTCAACGAAGCCGCCCGGCAGGTCCAGCTTGCCCTTGCCCGGTTCTTTGACCCTCTCGATTAAGACGATCTTTTTATCGTATTCCAATATCGCTGCTACAGCGGCGGCGACGTTGTGATAATAAGTGAAAGAACAGTCCCGGCAACCGATTTTTTTCATGTCACCGAAGGATATGTCACCTGACCCGCAAGCCGGACAGTAATTGAACGTTTTTATTTTCTCAGATAAGTGCATCAGCAGGCAGACTCCCCCAGCATCATCTCGAGTTCGATCTCATCCCGCAACGGGATACCTTCGGCCCCGATTAATGGTACGGGTTTGAGCTTCCGGGCGAATTCGATCGCATTACGATTAATCTTAACCAGCACAAAGCCGCGTTTCTGATAAAAACGCAGCGCGTTCATATTATCATTCGTGGTGACAAGCCACAGCCGCTTGCATCCGGACTCAGTGGCGGCTGCTTTAACCGCGTCAATCAGATCCGTACCGATACCCATGCAGGGCCGAAGACTGTCGAGGCTCACAACCTCGCAATCACCGCCGACAATTTTATACGTCAGAAGCCCGACCTTTTGCTCTCCCTCTGTAGCGATGAAGCCGGGCAGGTCCCTGCAATGGAATACTTCATAGTGAGCGGCGATAAATTCCGCCCCCCACCGCTCGGTGATGAATTGCGCAATCCAATCGGCATCATTTGAATCGACCGGACGAATCCGAAAATCCAACAAAATTGATCCCCTTCAAAAAAATCCACCAACTACAGGTTCATACAGAGCTACATTGAATTAGCGACAGCATTCGTGATCTTTACCACATCCACCATTTCTGCTACATCGTGGACGCGAACTATAGAGACACTTGCCGCGGCACAAAGGGCGACCGTTGCGGCTGTTCCGAAAATCCTCTCGGCGGGTATTTCTTTACCGGTGATTTTACCGATGAATCTCTTGCGACTCGTGCCGACAAGGACGCGGTAGCCGGCGGCGACGAATTTATCGATATTTCTCAAGAGCGAAAGATTGTGCTCCAAGGTCTTGCCGAAACCGATGCCGGGGTCGATGAAAATCATATCTTTCGAAATGCCGAATTTCCCGGCCCGCTCTGCCCGTCCCAGCAGGAACTCCAGAACCTCGCCGACGACATCATCATACTCCGGCTCAATCTGCATTGTCGCCGGTGTGCCCTGCATGTGCATCAAAACAACTGGCATCTGCCGCTCGGCCGCCAATTCGCCCACTCGCTCATCGCTCAGAGCTGTAATATCGTTTATCATTCCCGCCCCCGCTTCCAGACCAGCCTGAGCAACTTCGAATTTGTACGTATCGATGCTGACCGGCACATCAGTCTTTTCACAAAGCGCTTTGATTACCGGAACCACCCGTTGTATCTGCTCATCAGCGGAAACCGAAGCGGAACCCGGCCGGGTCGATTCGCCGCCGACGTCGATAATGGCAGCGCCATCGGCCGCCATTTTCAGACCGTGCTCGACAGCCATATCGGGATCGAAGAATTCACCGCCGTCGCTGAAGGAATCCGGCGTCACATTCAAAATCCCCATCACAATGCAGCCCGCCGAAAAATCCAGCTTTCCCCTCGGCCACTCAATAACGTTTTGACCGCAACTTTTCGCTTTTGCTTTTTTACTTTTCACTTTTGACTTCTTTAAATCCGATCCCGATCAGTTTTTTAGCCAAATTGGAGTTCGTGTCTTTGAGAATCACCCTGGTATTCTGAAATTCCCTTCGCACGGGATAATTCTTCCGCAGGCTGTCAAAATGTTCGCCTCTATTTTCCGCCGGCCTGTCCAACATCCGCCGGAGTTTCGTATCATCCTTGTCAATCCGATAGATTTTCTGCACAGCGCTCAACAACGCATCCTGATCGTTGGCGATATTCGGATTGACCTTCAGCTCCGGCACAGCAGGCTCCGGCAGGAAGTCCTTCAGATCGAACTTCGGCTTCACGGCAAAATATTCGCAGGCCGACTTGTATATCATAATCATTCCCGCGATCTTTCCGTCCAGCGAATAGCCTGCGATGTGCGGCGTGCCAAGATCGACCATTTTCAGAAGTTCGATATCTATATCCGGCTCGTTCTCCCAGACGTCCAGCACAACAGCCCGTAGCCGCCCCGACCGTATGTCCGCTTTCAACGCACTGCTGTCAACCACTCCGCCACGTGAAGCATTTATAAAAACACATCTCTGCTTCAGTGATTTGAAGAACTTCTCATCAGCCAAATGATGCGTCTTATCCGGACCTTCGAATGTCAACGGTGTATGGAACGTAATAAAATCACAATCGAAAAGCTTTTCCAACGGCAGATACTTCGCATCGCCGGTTTGCCTTTTCAGGGGCGGGTCATTCAGATAAACAGCCATCCCCATGGCCTCACATTTCTTCGCCACCCTGCTGCCGACATTGCCCACACCGATAATGCCGATCGATCTGCCCTCCAGGTCGAGAGCATATCTTTGTCCGATATCGAGCAGCCCGGCAATAACATATTCGGCGGCCGAGTTGGCATTCGAGCCCGGCGCCGATGCAAAACCGATATTGTTCCGGCCAAGGAAATCAATGTCGATATGGTCGAAACCAATCGTTGCCGTGGCCACAAAACGCACCTTGCTGCCGGCCAGAAGCTTTTCATCGACCGGCGTTATACTACGCACAAGAAGAGCATCCGCATCGGCAACGACGCCCGGCGTTATTTCCCTGCCCCCGACAACCGTAACCTCGCCGATGGAAGAAAAACACTCTTTGACAAATGGAATATTCGCATCTGCAACTATTTTCATCATACTCTGTATCTCATATTTCGCTCGATAATGTTAAAGCTCGAAACCTGCAATTTGTGTCCCGCAATCAGGACATTTCGAATCTTTTATACTATTGGTAGCGATCCTGTAACCAATACGTTCGATCAACATTCGGCCGCAATTATAGCAGAACGTACTTTCAGATGTCGAGCCCGGCACGTTGCCGAGATAAACGTAACGCAGCCCGGCGGATTTACCAATCTCGAAAGCCCGCTCCAGACTGCTTATAGATGTGGGAAACGAATCCATATACTTGTATTGCGGATGGAATCGGCTGATATGCCAGGGGATATCAGCACCGGCGTTGCTGACAATAAAGCCGGCAAGCTCTTTAAGCTCGTCATCGGAATCGTTTTGCCCGGGCACCAGCAGTGTCGTAATCTCAAGCCAGATGTTCGTCTCTTTCGCGATATAGCTGATAGTATCCAGCACCGGTTGTAATCTCGCCTTGCACAGCCGCTTGTAATAATCCTCGCTGAACGCCTTCAGGTCAACATTGATCCCGTCGAGCCAGTCGGCCGCAAAGTCTATCGCTTCGGTCGTCATATAGCCGTTACTGACAAAAACGTTCGCCAGGCCGCGTTTCTTTGCCAGGCGTCCGCAATCGTTACATAATTCCATAAAAACCGTCGGCTCGGTGTAAGTGTAAGCCATGCTCTTGCACCCGCTGCGAACAGCCGCCTCGACAATTTGCTCGGGAGCGATGGGTTCGCCGTCGATTCGCCCTTCTTCAATCGCCGCCTGGCTGATCTGCCAGTTCTGACAGAACTCACAGCGAAAATTACAGCCCATCGTCGCAACTGAGAAACTGCGCGAGCCGGGCTGAAAATGAAACAAAGGCTTTTTCTCGATTGGGTCGGGATTAACCGAGCACACTTTGTCATATGTCAGCGAATACAGCACACCACCGATATTTTGGCGGACATTGCACCGACCGAGCTTGCCATCATCGATCACGCATCGCCAGTTGCACAGCTTGCAGCGAATCTTATTATCTTGCTCAGACGGCTCCCACAAAACCGCCTGCTTGAGATTATTATTTACCAATCCCATGCTTAGTTTCCCCGAAATCAGTTTTACTTTCTCCAGCTTAATATATAGAATATATGGAAGAAAATCAATTTAACATATTATCCGAATCCGTTTGATTGTGCTATGGCCAAGTCCGACACGATTCTGGAGGTAAGCCAGTATGAGCATATTATCCGCCATTGGAAATACACCTATCGTAGAACTCACAAATATGAATCGAAAAAGGCCGAGCGTGAGACTCTTTGGAAAACTCGAAGGAGCCAATCCCGGCGGCTCCGTAAAAGACCGCCCTGCTTATTGGATGATAAGGAAAGCGGAAGAATCCGGTGAGCTTACCAAGGGTAAAATAATTCTCGAACCGACATCAGGAAATACGGGTATTGCCCTGGCGATGATAGGAGCGGCAAAAGGATACCCGGTCAAACTTTGTATGCCGGAATGTGTCAGTACGGAGAGGCAGCATATCCTGGAAGCCTTAAATGCTGAAGTTGTGCTGACCCGCGCAAAAGAGGGTACCGATGGAGCCATTAGAAAAGCACATCGGCTTCTCGATGCGGAACCCGACAAGTATTATATGCCCAATCAATTCGAGAATGAGAATAACTTCCTCGCCCATTACGAGACAACGGGGCCGGAGATATTTTCCCAAACCAAAGGCGAGATTGATGCATTTGTTGCCGGCATGGGCACAACGGGAACCCTGATGGGTGCATACAAATATTTCAAGGAGAAAAAACCGCAAGTCAGAGTCGTCGGAGTCGAGCCCCCACAAGGACACACAATCCAGGGGCTCAAGAATATGAACGAATCCATCGTGCCTAAGATTTATGACCAAAATATGTTAGATGAGAAGGTCACTATCGAAGACGGCGAGGCCTTTGAAACAACGAGGCTGCTCGCTGCCAGGGAGGGAATCTTCGTCGGGATGTCAAGTGGTGCGGCGGTGGCAGGAGCTTTGCACATTGCCGAACAGATGACTTCCGGCATAATTGTCGTAATCCTCCCCGACCGCGGCGACCGTTACTTGAGTACCACACTATTCAGATCAATATGTGCAAAATGTCCACCATAAGCTGGGCCTGGCGAAAGGAGGTACATATCCATGGCAACTCGCGTAAAACTGGATGAGATAATCGACGGCTTAGAATCTCAGTCGAACGAAAGCAGCTCGTTCTTGAACAAGAAAACCGGCGAGGTCGTCCTCATCGCTGACGAGGAGCTAAATGCCGCCGAAGAAAATGAGCCTATTGAGGATTTTCCCGATTGGCAGCAGGACCAGGTTAGAATCGCAAAGGAAATAATAGCCGAAACCGGTGATTACATTTCCTTGCCGACGAAGTTCGACATCGACGAATACCGCGTTATGGAGAGATTCTGCTTGTCCCTGGATGATCCCGAAATGTCCGATCTTTTGTACAGCTTAATAAAAGGTGGTGGAGCCTTTCATCGATTCAAAGATGCGATATATCGATACGGCATCGCAGACGAATGGCACAGCTACCGCAACAACGCTCTAAAAGAAATCGCAATCGAATGGTGCCATGAAAACAATATCGAATTCGAAAACTGATAGTATATGCTCCGCATGCCGTCCGTTATGCGCCCATGCTATCGGAGAGCATAAGCTCGAGCTATTACTTTGACGGGATGGGTAATCCGTTTATTGCTCAGATGCCCGACCTGCATACCGCAGGCGGCGCATTCGGTCAGCACATTTCCTGTTGAACTGTTTTCGAGGGCCTTTTTCAGACTCTCAGCGATTTGTGAGGAGAGTTCGTAGTTTTTCTTTTGCATTCCGAACGTTCCGGCCAGGCCGCAACAGCCGGCTTTGAGGTCGGTGACTTTGACGCCGCAAAGTTCCTGCAGGAGCTTGATGCTTGCCATTCCATCGCCGACCA
>JBARRE010000517.1:0-6111 GCA_049644065.1 Sedimentisphaerales bacterium
TGAGATTCAGCGAGCAGGCATGCGATGACTGGGTTGTCGCCGGTGGGCAGTCTCGCGAGGATTACGCGCAGTCGCTGCTCAATTTCAGACCTCAGAAGCAGGTAGCATTTGTGCCGGCGGTGGTAAGCAGTAAAAAGACGCTCGCCGGGCGTATTCGCAGGATCGTTGAGGAAAGATGCAAAAGCCCATATATCGGCTTGCGATGGAGTTTGACTGCGGCCGTCATTGCCGGATGCGTCGCCGTTGGGATTGCCTTTGCCCAGACGAGACCTCCCCGGCCAACCGGGACCGTCAAAACCAAAGTCGGCCAATCGGCGGTTATTGAACAGCCCGCCTCCGCTATGATAATAAAAGGCCATGTTCTGGACTCCGACAATAAACCTGCCTTTGCACGCGTTATCGCGCTGCCTAACACATCCTATGGTGCTGAAATACGTTTGAACAATAAAGAAGGGTATTTCGAGCTGTCCTGGTCTCCGACATGGCTCGACGAGGGCCAACCCATCTACCTCATAGCAAAAAGTGGTCACTACACACCAACAGGTGGTACCCGAAAAGATGAGGCTGCTATTGTTGAGGTTACTGATCTAACACAGCCGGTGACTATCTGTCTTGAGCCGGCCCGCCTCTCGCTCGAAGGCAAAGTAGTCGATCCCAACGGCCAACGCCTGGCAAAGTACAGTGCGAGGCTTTCACTGCTCACCAAATTCAAGTGTCGGGCCCCAATATTCGAAACCACAGTAGGAGTTCCGCGCGTACGTATATTCTCGCCGGTACCTTATGGCCCGAAGTACAAGCTGACGATTCAGGCCGACGGCTTCCAGACGAAACGAGTCACCGTGGACGCAACGGATAGGAGTAAAGAGGTCATCGACCTCGGCACGGTTACTCTGCAACCGCAAGATCCAACGAAGCCCGTTGTTGCAGAACAAAGTCCAAATCCGGATTTAGCCAAAGAGTTTCACGATATCTATCGCCTCGATGAGCAGGAACTCATCAAATTCATCAAGCCGCCATTCGTGCTCGGACGCCAAGAATACTTGCTCACCACACCTCGTTACTCTTCTTTTGCTCTGCAGCATCCGGGTCACCACTACGGTTTTCGTTGGGACAATGAACTGAAGATGTATTCGTCTTTTTCTGCTCGTCGACTTTCGTGGGTCCTATACTTTGTATTGGGCATCCCGGAGTACGATTTCAACCTCCCCAAAGAACTGAAAGTAGATTTGCCTGGTGATTGGATCGTCCGTACCGGATTGCCTGTAGCCCAACAGCTAAAGGCCCTGGAAGAGATTATCTATGCCGAGACAAATAGGGCAATCCGCTTCGAGGAGCGCACAATTGAACGAGAAGTCATCGTAGCCAGCGGCAGGTATGAATTCAAGCCGCACCCCAGCGGGAATTACCCGAACTATATTCCTCTCTGGGATGGCAGACTCCAAACTGCTGAGTATACAGTTGATTCGCTGGAGGGGCTGTTCGCCAATATCGAGCGTGAGATAAAAATGAAGATTGTGGATGAAACTGAACCGGCGGAAATCGCAACAATTCGGTACAAATGGGTTAAGCGGGATCCCGAACCGGCAGGCGATAAACTAAGCGTTCTTCTGGATGACCTCGCCAAGACGACGTCGCTGCAGTTCAAAGTCGAGCGCCGACCGGCCCAAATATGGTTCGTCACCGAAATAAAAGCGAACTAATCGCCGGACTTCTCATTCACAAAGGTGCAGACGCAAACGCCAAAATCAGGCCGAACGAGGGCGTATTGTCCTTTACAGGAGCATCGGGACGCAGAGATTTGCATCACTTTTAGCGTGATGGCCGCAATGATCGCACCTATACTCCGCATCTTCGATTAAAATCATGAATTCCTGCTCATCGCTGAGATGAAAACCCTGAGATATAATATAACACAGGTGCTCGCTATGGCCCCCCGTGCAGCATTCCGTATTCTGTTGTGCAATTTCTTCAGCCATGATGAATACTTCCTTAATTATACATTTCAATGCAAATAGTTATACGGTTTGTCTGGTGGAGAAGTTCATTTCGATTGGTTAATAGAAGGCCCGTCTCAGGAATTACAGCCTTCGATTAGTCGCAGTTTGTTAAAACCGGGAGAAATTATGAAAAACCGTACAGATCTGAACCTGGATGAAGCGATGATGGGAGCAGTGGTGAAAAACACTATAGGACTCTGATTAAACATGACCGGCGAGTGCTCCTCCGCGCCACTCGCCGGTTCACGTCCAGCTTTCTACCAATAGAGTACCTTATCGGCAGGAAACGGCACTATGTTAACCTGGATAAGAAAATTTGAAATGACCGGTCCCTGGTCTTGACGTTGATTATTCCAAATCACGTATGATACAGAGGGGATTCCCGCCGGCTCTTAATTCACCAGCCGCTTTTTGAGTCTTCTTATCGCAAAGTAGCCGACTACCAGTATAAATATGGCGATATAGAGCAAATCCAACAGCAGGACCGGTTTATAATCGTTCATGCATACGGACCTGACCAATCTGACCGAGTGGGTCAGGGGGACAATTTCAGCCAGCGGTCGTACGGGGCCGGGTAAATTTTCGATCGGAAAAATAACGCCCGAAAAGAAAAAAATCGGAGAGATAAAACCGGTGAAATAGAAATTGAAGTGGTTGATGGTTTTTACGAATGAGGTCACCAGCAATGACAGAGCCGCAAACATTACGCCGGTGAGAAAACCGACCAGCGGTGCAAGGAGGCCGTAAGGCAGAGCGACGATTTTGAACGCCGATAGTACGCATAAAACGGCGAATGAGAAAAATAATCCTTTCGATCCCGCCCATAGCATTTCACCGACGATGAGATTGTTGACGGTAATCGGCGCCGCCAGCATTCCATCATAGACTTTTTCGAATTCCAGCCGAATGAATGTGCCGAAGCTGCATTCGAACGCCGAGGTGAACATTGCCGTGGTGACCAGCAGGCCCGCGCCGAGAAATTCGATGTACCTTACTCCGCCTATCGGTTCGGTGATATAATTGCCTAATCCAAGCCCGACACCGACCAGGAAAATAAAAGGTTCCACGAAGGGCGGGAATCCGTTGCTCAGGATGTTCCTTGTATAGACTCGCATGTGTCGATACCAGACGCTGTAAAGCCTCCAGCGCAGAGGCGGATACTGGAGTGTCTTACTGTCGGTCATTAAGCTGTCTCCCTGTGGCTTTCAAGAAAACGTCCTCCAGATTGGTCTGCCTTATGAGATAATTGCCGGTCTTCAGATGAGTGGCCGCCAGGTCTTTGAGCAAGTCGATCTCGCTGGAGTAGTAACGCATCACATCGGGGGCATGGTCTGCCCGGACACGATTTGAAAGTTTCTCCGGGTGGATCCGGTCGGCCGATTCGGCGTCGCGGACCTCAAGGACGTATGGTTCCATGTTCTCTTTTAATAAATTCTTCGGCCTGCCCTCCATGATTTTCTCGCCCTTGTGCATGATAAGAAGGCGGTCGCAAAGCTGGAACGCCTCTTCCATGTAGTGCGTTGTCAGCAGGACGGTGGTTTCTTTTTTCTGCAATTGCCGGATTTTGTCCCAAATCAGGTGACGCACCTGCGGGTCCAGGCCGGTCGTAGGTTCGTCGAGAATCAGCAGTCTTGGGAAATTCAGAAGGGCCCTGGCTATTACGAGCCGTCGCTTCATTCCGCCGGAAAGATCTTTTATTTTGGATTTCGCTTTTTCGGAAAGTTCGAGAAAATCGAGCAAATATTCGATGCGCTCTTTGGCAGCTTTAACCGGCGTATTATAGAAGTGCGAATAGATCATCAGGTTCTGTATGACGTTCAGCTCATCATCCAGGTTGTTTTCCTGCTGGACTACGCCGGAGAGGTATTTTATGGCCAACTCGTTCGTAGCAGGGTCGTATCCGAAGATATCCATTCGGCTGTCGGGATTCTTGTCACGGGTGCATTTGCCGTAGATGATTTTCATCGCCGTGGTTTTGCCTGCGCCGTTTGGGCCTAAAAATCCGAAACAACTGCCGGACTCGACCGAAAAGCTAAGGTCGCGTACGGCTTGGATTTTGCCGAAGCTTTTGCTGATATTTGTTACGGTTATAATTGTTTTTGCCATCTGAACTACTACTTCCGTACAAAACGTAAAGTTCACTACTGAGTCTATAAATTCAGTTAAAATACCACATCTGTCATTGAATTGCAGCTATTCTATATCGTTATTTGCATTTCGTGCAGCCGCGAAAAGAAAAGTTGCTCTCGTAAAAGAAAGTTAAGGTTTGCCGGACTGGTATCCTGCGTCAATCCGGAGTATATTAAGAACACGGCGTGAATATGATGACAAGACGTGAGAGATTAATGGCGACGTTACGGGGCGAACCGGTGGACCGGCCCGCTGTTAATTTCTACGAACTCGGAGGATTTGCAATCGACCCGGCCGACCCGGATGAGTTCAACGTCTATAACGACCCATCCTGGCAGCCGCTTCTGAAACTTGCCGAGACCCAGTCCGACCTGATTCGAATGCGCAGTCCCGTCAGGCCTCGCGGTCATGAGCCTGCCCGAAGTGAAGTGGAAGGGCTCGAAGCCGGCGGCCCCCGCGGCGAGTTCTTCAAGACGGAGAAATTTCCGGCCGATGGCTGCCGCTTCAAACGCGTGACTTTGAAAGTTGCCGGCAGAACCATGACGTCGCTGACGCGCCGCAGTCCTGACCTCGACACCGTCTGGACGTTGGAGCACCTGCTGAAAAGTACGGATGATCTAAAGGCCTATCTGGAGCTGCCGGATGAAGTCTTCGCCGAAGAGATTGACGTTACCGGCCTGATCGAAGAGGATCGAAAGCTCGCCGACCGCGGCATTGTTATGGTCGATACGGAAGACCCGCTTTGCGCCGCGGCGTATCTTTTCAGTATGGAAGATTTCACGGTGATTGCCTTGACCGAGCAGAGCCTTTTTCACCGGCTGCTTGAGAAGCTTTCGCGCCACATATACACCAGGACGCAGGTGACGGCCGAGGCATTCGCCGGCCATTTATGGCGCATTTACGGGCCGGAGTATGCAACCGAACCTTATCTGCCGCCGCACCTGTTCGAAGAATATGTGGTACGTTACACCGGCCCGATGGTCGAGATGATTCAAAAGCACGGCGGCTTCGCCCGAATTCACTGTCACGGCAGGATTCGTGCCGTCCTCGATTACATTGTCGAGTTGAATCCGGCTGCTATCGATCCGATCGAGCCGCCGCCGCAGGGAGATGTGGAGCTTTCTTACGTCCGCAGCAGGTACGGCAAAGCTTTGGTCCTTTTTGGCAATATCGAGTTCGCCGCCATAGAAAACACCGAGCCGGCCGAGTTCGAAAAGCTCGTCGAAAAAAGCCTCAAAGATGGAACAGATGGCGAGGGCAAAGGCTTCGTCCTGATGCCGTCCACGGCCCCTATCAGCCGTACGGTCACGCCCAGAGTGCTGGCGAATTACGAGACAATGGTCCGGATGGCCACCAACGCCTAAAGAGGCGTTGCATTGAAGACCAGCACCTCGAAAGGCTTCAGCTCGAACGTGTGCTCTTTGCCTGCCGACAGCACAATCGCTTCGTTAGCCGCGTCCTCTTTCCACGGGCTCTTCAGGGAATAATTTTCCGCCGCACCGTTAGGCAGCTCGAAGGCTTTGCCGATATCGATCGTGATACTGCTCGGCTTGTCACTGGGATTGCGCATTGACAGGATACCTTTTCTTTCAGACCACGCGGCCCAGCCGTAAATTTCTCCTGCGGCCGGGTCACCGCCTACCCAGTGCGTGTCAACCAGCACATCCGCGTTACTACGAGACCATTTCGCCGCCTCGGCCAGGGCATCCCAGTGCTCCGGCGACATCAAAGATGGGGTAATATACAGCTCCTGACAGTTGGTCCCGCTGGCGAAGAAATCCCGAATATCTTCGGTAAGACCAACGCTTTCTTTCGGTAGTCCGTGATTGGCGAACATGACGCCCTGGGTCATGAGCGAATTGAGAGGATACAGCGGCGCTCGGCTCACAACGTTGTGATAGGTCTCTTTGTCGCGGTAGGTAATCTGCTGCCGGCGTTCTGTACCGGCGCCGTGCTTGTTCCAGTCATGGCCGGAGCGCCAGGT
>JBARRE010000518.1:0-4622 GCA_049644065.1 Sedimentisphaerales bacterium
CGATTTGGATATTGTAGCTAACGCCGCCGGCGGGCCGCCCCTGGTGAAGGCAACCTATGATCCAGGCACCCTTGAACCAGGTAAGAGCTACTTCTGGCGAGTCGACGAATTTGACGGTATCACCACACATAAGGGAGATGTTTGGAGCTTCAAGACCATGCCATATATACCCATTACTGATCCCAATCTTGTTGGCTGGTGGAAACTTGACGAAGGTTCCGGTGTTATTGTTCTTGATGGATCCGGGCACGGCAATCACGGCACGCTTAAGGGTGACCCGCAGTGGGTAATTGGCCATGATGGCAATGCCCTGGAGTTCAATGGGTCATCGGCTTACGTTGATTGCGGCAATGCTGAAGCTCTGAATGTCGACGTTTTCTCCGTATCATTTTGGTGCAATATCCCCAGCACTCAAGGATGGCGCCATATGATTTCAAGGGGTTCCCATGGAGCCAGTGGCAGTCCTGGCTCAGTTAATTGGGGCGTTATGATGTACGACGGCGCTGAGACAATCCTTTTTGAAACGTTCAATGACACCGCCTGGATTGGTATCACAGCCGATACCACTATCGGTGAATGGCATCACGTCGTTGCCACCTATGACGGAGATACGATGCAACTCTATCATGACGGCGCATTAGCTGCAACCACATCGGGAGCAGGTATTTTGCTTGATGAGAGTAGACGGTTTTTAATTGGCGCTAAATCTGACAGCGGCGGTCAATCTGAATACTTTAGCGGAAGCATTGACGATGTCCGTATCTACAACAAAGCACTGACTCAGGACGAGGTTATACAAGCTATGCAAGGTGATCCGACCCTTGCATGGGGCCCGAGTCCGGCCCATATGTCAACACCGGACATATACAGTGCAACATCACTTAGCTGGTCACCGGGAGAGAAAGCAGCTCAGCATGATTTGTACTTCGGCACAGATAAAGATGCTGTGGAAAATGCTGATATGTCCGACACGTCGGGCATATATCGAGACCGTCAGAGCGGTACGAGCTATACTCCGCCTGAAGGCGTCGAATGGGGCGGCGGGCCTTACTACTGGCGAATCGATGAGTATAATACCGACGAGACGATCAGCAAAGGCCAAGTCTGGAGCTTTACAGTAGCTGATTTCATCCTTGTGGACGACTTTGAGGGCTACGACGCGAGTGATAATCAGATATGGTACGCCTGGCATGACGGGCTTGGCTATGGCACGCCCGACGGCACACCCTATTTTGCCGGTAACGGCACCGGTTCTGCCGTAGGCGATGAAAATACTGCTTCATACACGGAGGAGACTATCATCAATGGTGGCCTTCTGTCGATGCCGCTGTCCTACGACAACAATAAGCAGCTCTTCGCCAGGTATTCGGAGGCGGAACTGACATTGACTGCTCCGCGTGACTGGACACAGCAAGGCGTTGCGGAATTGTCGCTGTGGTTCAGAGGTTACCCGGCATCTACCGGCAGCTTTGTCGAGGGTCCGGTCGGCACCTATACGATGACCGCTTCGGGCGCAGATATCTGGGCAGTGAATGGCGTGGAAGCTGATGAATTCCACTTTGCTTACAAGATGCTCACCGGCGTCGGCTCGATTGTCGCGAGAGTCGACAGCGTCCAGAACACGAATGACTGGGCCAAGGCCGGCGTGATGATTCGCGAGACGCTTGATCCTGAATCGGCGCATGCCTTCGCGTGTATTACACCCAGTAATGGGGTTGCCTTTCAGTATCGCCCCAGTACAGGTGGTACCAGTGATAGTGCGAACCAGAGCGGGATTACCGCGCCGTACTGGGTGAAATTGGAGCGTAGTATTTCCGGCAGCTTTACGGTTTCCCATTCGGCGAACGGTTTGAATTGGCAGCCGGTAACGGGCGCCATATCTCAGATCATATCGATGGGCGCGAATGTCTATATCGGTTTGGCGGTGACGAGCCACGATACCTCACTAACATGCCAGGCTGTATTCTCCAACGTCACGACTGCCGGGACAGTCAGTCCTCAGTGGACGCATCAGGATATCGGCATAGCCAGCAACGATCCTGAGCCGCTTTATGTAGCCGTGTCCAACAGCGCCGGCACGCCTGCGGTTGTAGTACACGATGATCCGGCCGCGGCACAGATTGGAGCCTGGACCGAATGGGTTATCCCGCTGCAGACCTTTGCAGATCAGGGCATAGTCCTGACCAACGTTGACAGGATCGCTATCGGCCTGGGAATCCAGGGCAATATGACCGTCCCGGATGGTTCTGGCAAAATGTTCTTCGACGACATTCGGCTGTATCGACCCAGATAGATATGTCGCTGACAAGGTATCGCCGCATGAGGCAGGCCTTAATAGTGACAGCACGGCTGATATGAAAGTTTTGCATAAGTCCGGGGCCTATACCAACCAATCAGGTATAGACCCCGTTTGTTTCAGGATGATAACGGATACACTTTATACGCACCGTTAATATTTGCCGAACAGGTTTACTTGCTAACCATTGAAGCGCAATCAGGGCATATATTTAGCTACACAGTAACCTGCCTGGCGCCGATTCAAAGTAAGGCGAAAAAAAGCTGCGAGGGGAGATAAGCAGATGACCTCGCAGCCTTTCCGTGTATTTGACTTGGTTCTCTCAAAACCGGCAAGCATTTACCGACTTAGCTGTAACTACGGTCAAAATCCCCGGCCAAGGTCCATACCAAGCCACATTCGTCTTGACAAAACCGTTCCCTCTTTCAGAACATATATCCGACACCAAGATATATACCATCCTGATCGTTAGTCTCGAACCATGTCATCCTATACAACGCCTTAATAAATATATTATCCGAAATGTCCCAGCGGCCACCCGCACCAATGTTGAAAGTAAAGCACGTTCCGATGCTATCCTCTTCACCGCTATATATTGCATACCCGAGACCGCCACTAACCAGCGGAGTAAGAGGTTCTGCTAAAATATTATAATCCACGTTGACATTCCAAAGAAAAACGTTCACACTTTCTGTAATCTTTGACGTGCGTCTTTCCCAATAAGCATCTTGAGAACCAAAGACAAAGTCCGTGTTTAGATTCCAATTGTCTGTTATGTTGTAACCAAGCCCGGCTCCATAAACAAAACCGTCGTCAAATCCAAACTTTGTCGTTGTTCCGAAGAAACTCACGTTCTCTGAATAACCACCCAGAGTTTCAAGAATACCATAAATTTCAGTCTTTCCCGAACGCCCCCCCCCTTGTGCACTGCAAACGGCAGATGTCATAACAAATGCCAGCAGGCTTAAAATGATAATGGTTGAGAACTTTTTTGTGTGAAATTTCATCTTTCTTCCTTTCAAATTGATGTTGAATATTGCGAACAGTCATCATCGTCTACAAGATTCAATATGCAAAAAGTCGCTCTATCGACTATCCCTTGTGACCATACCTCCTTTCCGGGATACATTGTGGAAGTAAAACGTCGGAAACGAGCAATATAGTTTTCCTTGCAGGCAAACTATAATTAAACTCAGGAACCATTATTCTTACTCTTTCCATTTTCCTTTTCCTGATCGAATGAGCTACTTAAATCTTCTCGAATATAACGGCAACTACAGGATTCACAAATCCCACTAAAACGAGCTTTCAAATAACTTTTCGCAAATTATTCGGCCCACGTAAACTCAGAAATCCGTTAGAACATCCAGGTAAGCTGGATACCGTACTCCATGGTTTCATTTTTAGGCTCGACTAAAATGTGACCATCGAAATATTCGGGCTCCGATTCGTCGATATCCCAGTACCTGAAAAAGGATTCAATTACGAACAATAGCCTTTTAAACAATATATCATCCCTTCAAGAAAAAATACATCGGAATACTTTGACCCCAGAGTAAAACTCCCGTTCTTTCCGGTAAAACGTCTGTAAATCGCTACCTCTAATTCGTACTACGGCATAAAAATATGTAAGATTGATTTTGATCTGTCAAAAATAATTTGTCAATTGTGGTGACTACTTATTTTTTGAAAAAAGTCCTTGACTATTCACTACAGGAAACGAACCAAATTCCAGCCAAAAGGCATTTTATAAAAATCAGCCGAACGGATAATCATAGATTGACGATACAGATATCTTAGGGAACTTGGGTAAAGATAATTAAATACAAAATGGTATTTTACGGCATTTGACTTGAAAAGGAATCTCAAATATAATAGCCGGCAGAAAAGCTGGTCTATTTTTTGATGCATGGATTTATCGACTAACAGAATTCCGGTTCAATTGCCTTAACGGCGCGCACTGAAGGGAAAAACTACATGAATAAAAAACAGCATAATCTAATTTTGTCATCGCTCATTGTGATGGTTGTTGTCTGTCTGTTGCACGGCAGCATTTGTTTCGCAGAGTTTCGTGCCGCCATTGCTGTGTGTAATGTAACCCCCGACCCCCTGCTGCCCGTTTCGGGTGGAGCCGGCCCATCCAGAGCCGCAAGCAAAAAGTTCGGAGAACTGACGGTGAGAGCCCTGGTGTTTGAAAATGACGGCACCCGCGTCGCAATCTGCAGCACGGATTTTCTCGGCTTCCCCGGTGTGCTTTGCAGCAAGGTTCGCCGGCAGGTGCCGGGGATCAACCCAAAGAATATTCTTATCGCCGCGACGCACAACC
>JBARRE010000519.1:0-10610 GCA_049644065.1 Sedimentisphaerales bacterium
AATCTTCACTTTTTCTTCTGCTTGGAACTGCCTACGATTTTTCTTCATTTTACAAATCCTTTCAAATATGTCCGTAAAAGATTAACAAGTTAAAAGGATCTGTCCAATTTCAACTGAGGCAATACACTATGGACATAAGAAATCCAATGGTTGACCACACTTACTGATGAGATGTGGTCATAAATCTTTTATTCATAACACGATAGTTCAGGTCACATTTTTTTCAGCATATAGCAACAGCCCTATTGGCCGGTATCTTTTAGCAGCTTTATGAGATTCTGTGGAGTGAGCATCTGCAGGTCGCTCTGTTTTTCAATGAAAGGCTTTACATCTGCGATAACTTTATTCCAATCAAACTCTGATACTCTCATGGAAATGAGTTGTCTCCAATTTTCTTCAGTCAATTCCTCCCCGGGCCACGCGGTCTGCTTTAGGGCATTATTTAATAAAAGGATATTAGGTTCCGGCCAGGTTCTGTCAGAAAGGTACCACATCAGATCGTAAACATCCCTGCCTTTGGTATATTTGCGAGTTGTTAAAGCATGCAGCTTACCTGACAACAAAGAGCTTTTATCATAATGCTGAAGATTCAAAAGACAATGTTTTCTTACGATACTGGTTTCCAGTTTAGCTCCGGCTGGAGGGTTGGAGTCAATTTCTACTTTGATTGAAATGACCTCGGAGCTAAGAGGCGACAGACCCAGTTCATAAAGCAGGCCTGGGAATTTGATAAATGCGGCCCTTACCGTTTTGGCGGTTTTGGCTTTAACTGTTACCTCATAGTCTTCTGCAAGGAATCTGGTCTTGACTTTTTTCATAAGCTCTTCAAAGTTGTCTTCTGCGTTTGTTTCCGTGATTGAGAAATCCAGGTCCTCAGAAAAACGCGGCATCGAATACAGAAATCTCAAGGCAGTTCCGCCCACAAATGCCCAGTTCACAAAAGCTCCATTTTCCTGAAGGCATTCAAGTGTTCTTGCTTGCAGATACTCGCGGACAATACATCTGGCTAAATTTGTATCCTGAATTTTTCCAATCTGCTGTTTTAAATAATCTTTCATAATTCAATACCCTCGCTTTGGTCAAGAATTCTTTGAATATTGGCCAGTGCCCGGTTGAGTTTAGGGCTTTGGAATCTTTCTACGAACTCATGCAGCACCGCTCTGTTAATCTGCTCAAAGTTCTGAAGCCGCAGTCCCTCAATAAACTCAATTTTATTACCACCGGGAGTTAGGTAGACAAGATCAAGCAGCGCTTTCTCGGGATATGCGATAAAAGCAGTTTGTCCGAATTTAAGTTCGACTTGTTGATAACCCCAGAAGTATTTTTTGCTTACATGCCTGAATTCAAACCTGCCTAAAGGAGTTTCAATCGTTTGAGGCCTGCCAGTGGTGATACTTGTAACAGCCGGGACAAACTCCGGGATCATTGCGTACCAGGATAAGGCAGAGTGGAGACTTACATAAGAAGCCTGCTTTAGGCTGTTGGCAATGCAAAATGGTTCAGAGGTGACTTTCCTGTAAGGTTCTGCGAGCGTGTAAAGGCCTTTATGCAATCTAATAATTTTACCATCCTTGACCCATCTATTGATTTGCAGCCTGATTTGTGCCAGATTTCCCCCGGCAGACAGAAACCTGACTGTAAAAACCGGCAGATCAGACACTTTTTCTAATAAGTTTACAAACTTCATAGCAACATACTATCATAAAAGATAAAATAATGCAATAGATATTTCGTCATAAAACAGCTAAAACTTGAGCGGATGCGTATAAATATGGGCAAAACCAGCGAATTCTCACTTTTTACTCATTTACGGCTTGCCTTGCTCAACTGCCCCCCAAAACAAAAAACTTGTATAACCGCCGTTTTTATGCTAAAAATGCGCATAATGGAGATGGGATGAATAAGTTTACATTACTCAGAGCAGCTGTTTTGATAATCCCGCAGGGGATATTAAAAACGCGGGAATTTAAGAAACGTTTCTGGGCCGAAATGGCAGCCAGTATGCATCAACTTATGAGGGGGATGCGGGGGAGATTTTGTGATACTTTTGTTTTGTATAACACTTCTAATGGATCGGTTTTACCGGTCGTTCAAGTGCCGGTGCGTGCCAAAGTGCGTGCCAAGCTCGCTCCCACGGCGTTCATCCGGTGTTCACTTGTGTTTCGCTCGTCGTCATAAGTTCTTTTTTAGCAATCATTAACCTTTTATTGACAAGTACTTACAAAAGCCGACTTCGGACTGAAAATCCGTGTGTCGGTGGTTCAAATCCACTCCTGCCCATTTCTTTTTCCCCCGTTCCAACCGTTGCCAAACGGTGACTTTCTCTGTCTAACTTCCCGCTGTTTAAGCGGTTATCGTTGTTGTCATTCTCTTGGAGATTGCCCTGCTCATTGCCAACCGCTGACGACCGGTTACAATCAGAGTAAGCTGTAGGTGTCAATTTTTTTGGGCTATCTTGAGCAGTATCCACCGGCTTGTTATCCGTACCTGTTCTGAGGGCTACGGCTCGATTTTTCCCTTCGTTTTTGTTGCCATCAAGGTCATGGAGTTGTGGCATTTTTTCTATCGCTCGTCTTTCATCGTAAAGCCCGATATGGGTATATACATCCAGCGTCAAAGCAGACGTACTGTGTCGTGCCAATGCCTGTGTTTCTTTCACCGTTGCTCCGCTTCTGCCCAGGCAAGTTATAAATGAATGTCGCTGGCCGTGGAAATCTGCATATCGTCCAGCCTCATCTTGATAGGGTATTCCAACAGCTTCGAGGTCTCTGCGAATCATAGCTGCCCCCTTTGATTTGTTGAATTTCGGAAAGACCTTGTCGTTCTTAGAAAAATCGTTCGAAGCCCCAGAGGCGAACCTCCCCCCGCCTGCCCAAACGATTTTTCACTCAAGACAACCCCAAGGAACCGATTTGTCCAGCCCACCTATACATTATCCGGATAAAGCCTTATATTATTTGGTAGAATGTTAGAAGCTTTTTCTATGTTTTACTTCTTCTCGAGGTTGGCGGCTATAGACTATAAAAGTCAAACGTTCAAAATATCGAGCAGTTCGAACTGTCTATCGAGTACAACCTGGCTATCAAATCCAAGCCATCGGTCCAATACGGTTGCATAGACGCGGCGGAAGTCAGTGTGGAACTTCATGGCCCCGTTATCCAAATCGGTAAGGCTGGGATGTGACCCGATAAGACCACTCTTTAGTTTGCCGCCGGCCAGGAAGATGGGAGCAGATACACCGTGCCCTGTGCCGCGACGACCGTTCTCTTTGACAGTTCTGCCGAATTCGGAGATTGTCATCAGCAGGACTCTGTCCAACAGCTTGTCTTTCTTCAAGTCATGAATGAAAGCGGCCAGCGACTCGGACAAATGGTGCAGCAGAGAGCAATGGTTGCCTAATTGATTTGCGTGGTTGTCAAAGCCGCCGATTCCGCCGCCGCCAACTTCGGTGAAGAATATCCTGATGCCGACGTCGGCCCGGATCAGTTGGGCAACTGTATGCAAAGTCTTGGCAAGTCGGAACGCCGGGTATTCGGCCTTGTTGGCGGATGCCTTGGCCGCCGCCTCGATTCGTCGGCTGTTGGCACGGGCATTTGCCGTGCAGTCCCGCAGGTGGTTGAGCAGTGGGTTGTCTTTGTCCGCACGGAAAGACTCGACCGCCCGCTTCGGCTGCGATTCGCCCGGCGCTGGATCGATAGTCAGATCATCCGGCGACTGGATAGACGGGATGATCACGTGTTCGGCCCTCATGCCAAAAGGCTGAATGATCGGCCCTACGAACACGGCGGGCGTATCCTTCTGGTTCGTGTGCCAAACGCTGTCTGCGGCCCGGCCCAGCCAGCCCGTCTGGCAATTGGGATTATCGGGTTCGGCGGTATGCCAATGGCGCATCGCAACGTCGTGAGAGCGGTCCGAATTCGGGTAGCCGATGCCGTGTAGAATGCTCAGGTGTCCCTCCTTGTGCAGACGCGAAAAGGCTTCCATTCGCGGATGGAAACCCAGATACGAGTCGATTTTGTGTACGTCTTTGGGCTTGAGGCGCAGCGTAGGTCGGTTTCGGCCGTATTCGTCGTCGGCATATGGAACCACCGTATTGAGCCCGTCGTTGCCGCCCGACAGTTGAACGACTACCAGGACTGTGTCGCGGTCATCCCGCTGAGCAGCACCGGTGCCCGCGGCACGAACCAGTAAATTTGGCGCTGACGATGTGAGCGACAGCATCGTTGACGCCCCTATAGTAGCCTTCAAGAAATTGCGTCGTGTATAGGACATTGTATTATCTCCCAATTTAAGCCAGGTGGAATTCAGGAAGTGTGACGATTGCATGCGCAAGAGAACGTGTTCGTCCCTCTAAGTTATCATCCTGTTCCCGGGGCGTTTTCAGCAGTGCATCGTAAACGTCGGGGTCTATACTGCCTTGCAGAAAGAGATCGAGCAGAAACTGCCGGGTGGATTCTTGTGTCAAGCATCCGTGCTTCTGGGCGACAGCCCAAGGATTGAGCTTGTTGCCGTATGGGCCCGAGCCTTGCAGCAAAGCCGAGGCAAGGTTCTGGCGAGCGACTATCGCCGTGCTGTTGATCCAGTGCTGTCCGCCGGCCCAGCCTTTTACGGTCGGTGGGTTATAAAGGTTCTGGCCGAGATCAGCAAGATCGTTCGCGAGCTGGGTGGTGGAGATCGTCACTTCCAGAGCTTTGACTATACCAATGGCAAACTCTGCCGGACTCTTGATTCGCCTGCGATATGCCGCTGCGGAGAAGAACAGGTTGGATCGAAGCATCGTCTCGGTGAGTTTTAGTATATCGTAGTCTTTAGCGAAGGATTCAGCCAGAGGTGTAATCATAGCCGCATTGGGTTCCTCCGTTTCACAAATCAACCAACGGTACAGCTTGCGGACCAGCATCTGCGAAGTGGCTGGTTGTTTGAGCACAATCTGTAGCACATCATCGCTATTGAAGTTGCCTTTTTGACCAAGAATATCCTTGATATCACTGTCATGCTCACGAGGGATATAGCGAAGCTGACTCCTCAGTACAAAACAGCCCGTAAATGCTCTGGCAGCTTCTCGTACATCCTGTTTAGTATAGTGATCGGGGCCCAGGGTGAAAACTTCCATGAGCGGCCGAGCGAAGTTCTCATTTGGTAATGCTTTGCGATTTTCATCGGCGCCCAGCCAGAGGAGCACGGCGGGGTCTTGTGAGATGCCTTCCAGAAGAACCCGGAACGAGCCCAGGGCCTGACTGCGCAGAAGCCGGACGTGCTGTTGCATCAATCGGGCGTTCTTGACCTCCGCGGCGTTAGTGGCGAAATGGCTGTGCCAGAACAGCGTCATCTTCTCCTGCAGCGGGTGCGGGGTTTGAATCATCCGCCGCAGCCACCATGCTCGCAACTGATCCACCGAACCTGTGGCGGCTTCATATTCGTCGTATGTGCGGTTGAATCTTGCTATGTCGCCCTGAGGCTGGAGCAGCATGTCGATGGTCCGTTGCGGCCCGTCGGCGAGCGCCTGCTGCAACTGATCCCAACTGGCTCCGAAAGCCGCGCGTCGGTAAAGATGCCCCGCTCGAGCAAGATTCCAGGGGCGATCGGCGTCAGGTTCGTATGCAGCCCAGGCCCAGCGGGGGTCCGTCAGCTTCTCAGTTTGCGCAGCCATGAGTCGTTCCTTTCGCTATTCACACCCGCAGTTAAACGTTAGCACAAACAGAAGTTTACTGCAAGTTCAGCTTCATTTCCAGGCTCGCTTCGGTGGTTCCCTCGTGCATGCCGATGCTTAGCTTGAGGCTCTCAAAAAACTTTGCTACGGTGATCAGCAAGTCGATCCCGCCCTCAGCTTCCTCCTGCGTGCTGCCCTTTTTGACCATGTCCCCACGGACGAGCGTTTGACGGTTGGCTTGAAGGATCGAGGCCAACTGGACTCCTTCGAGCTCGATAAGGCTATGCGTTTCAGCTAACGGCTTGACCGTCCGCTCGATCTCTCTGCTCAGAGCATCGACAATATCCCGCGCCAGAGAGTCGGTCGAACTGAAGACGAGGTAGTCGCCCGGCATTGCCAGGGACGGACGAATATTGAATCGCTGGGCCAGTTCTGTCCTGTCCTCGATCTCCGCGGTTGAAAAGTAAGCAACGGTTAGCTTGGTGTCCTTGTGGACGGGGCGGTCTATGATCAATCCCGGCATCGCCTGCTGTCCCCGGGTGAAATTGACCAGGCCAATAGCCTTCTGCCATGCCTCCTCGAACACCTCGTCGAACTGCTCTTCGTCACGGAGGCGGAGGATCATGGCAAAAGCCGGCAGTTTCACACTGGGCGTACCTATCGCTGGATCGAACTGTTGCTCAGCGACCACAAATCGGATATCAGGCCTGGTCTGCACCAGAACCTCATTGGTAAGGTCGCGGCCGCTGAAGAATATACCCATCATGTTCTCAAAGAAGATCAACCCGGATGTGCGCTCGGGGAAAAGGTCGTCCTTGGCGGCGTAGAATTGATGCAGGTCCCGGTACAGAGTCATCGCCGCGATGCGACGCGGCACGACCAGATTCAGCAGGGCGCCTTCACTTGGTTCTTTCGGCAAAGCAAAGGCCGCGGGACTCGTCCGGGCCACTGTCTTGCCGTCCACCGACGCCCGGAAGATAAGTGTCTCATCCTCGATGTGCAGCCCCAGCGCCAGCCAGTTCGAATCGCGTGTTGCCTCAACAATCCCGGCAAAAGCCAGCGCCGCCAGAGGATTCTCGCCCTGTTGCTTCAGAAGCCCGGCTATGTTGGGAGCCTGCATCAGCAGTTTCAGGTCGGCAAAAACCGTGGCTACGGCGTCAGGTCCCGTTTGGCGTCTGGCGGCCTTGTAAGCTGAGTTCGACACCAGATTATCGCCCCCGACCTCGGCGCGAAGATCCAGGATGGCCTTGAGCCCTTCCGGACGGTTGGCCATAACCAGCCGCTTGCCGATAATCGCGTGTGCTTCTTTTCCGTCGAACGTCCACGCCGTGAGACCATCATACTCTTTGGATGCTACTATATTAAATTTGCCCTTTTTTTCGGCCTCGGATCGAGCAACGTTGAGAAAAAACTTGTGAAACCGTTCCAGCATCTGCTCATCCTCAGCGTCGATAATCAACAACACTGTATCTTCAGGACACACCGCAAGTGTAATACCAGCTCCCGTTAGTTTCCCCAGCCCTGTTCGCCAGTCGGTGTCTAACGTGGTTTCAATAATGCTGATTATATTGAGGAATTCATTGAACTGAGGTTTCGATGCCTGTTGTTTGTAGAGTGGCAATGCCGTTATAGCCGCGGTCGCTTTGTCGTTGGTGAATGCTTCGATTAGTTCTTTCGGCCTGGACACTTCCAGCACAATCAAGGCGTCTTGTGGAATCCATTGGATTGCCGGGGGTAAGGTTTGCCCCGCTGCTGTGGTGTGCGACATAAAAGCGGCCAACGCCAAGGCCAGTACAAATGCGAGATTCCGTGACATACTATACCTCCAAAACTTGTAACAATTATTTGTATTTCATATTAATATGAGGATTATACCGACTAAATGTTACCGTTTTGTTACGGTTTCACTTTTTTTATTATTTTTTCAGGTTTTTTCTCTTGCCTTCAAAATCGCTCTGAAAAGCTGGTTTAGAAAAAATCACCCTCTTTATGATATTTCATCGAAAGCCTTACACGCACTGTTAAGTAATACCGCATCCGTATGAAATTAACTTTCAGAAAAATCAATTAGATGTAAATAAGTTAGAATATTTTACTCTATAAAACTTGCTATAGCCAAGAAAAAATCATGCTTTCCCTTAACCAAGCTACATGAAGGCAGTTTTTAGACAATCAATCGCTTAAAAATCTACTTTATGTCTTAGATAGAGCCGATTTAGTGTACTTGCATTTTGTTCGGCCACGTTTTTTGGTTGCGTCTTTCACATTCGAGAACCATCCGCTGGTGTTCTTGTCATATAGAAGTCATAGAAGTTTCTTTCTGCAATACATCGCCGAGGGTATTCGCCCTCGTATATTATTTTTGGGCTTGAATTTGGGGCTGTGGAGTGTTACCATATATATAGCACGAGCAGAAGCGGATTGAGTACCCCGTCAAGGATCGATATATCAGCAACCGAATCGACTACTCGTTCCGCGAAATTCTGGATGTGAGAGAAGGGATTAAAAATGAACAGATATATTTTATTTATAGCGCTGATGATAGGTGTTTTGTTATCGATGTGCCAAAAAGCAGTGTTCGGCGATGTTTCAGATAGTGAGCAGGATGCTGCTGTGACGATGACGATCACGAAATTACAAGTGGATAACCAGACCCTTGTTATAAGGAGACGCTTTGATCTCCCAGCAGCGAGACATTTGGAATTGCCATTACCGATAGGTCAGTACGTGTGCTTGCGCGCGGGCGAAGAGCGGGTTCAGTCCTTATTCAAAGTGGACGCCATTGACGGATCATGCGGGGAAAAGTAATGAACATCAGCAAAGCCAGCAGACGGGCAGCTCTGAGCCAGACAAGCCCGTCTATGAGAAGATCTCAAACATTAACAGCATCGGCAAGAGCTAAGCCTTCAAATAAAGGCATAATCTGCTTTTGGTATACTCTCTCTTTGGCCATCGAGAATGGCTATCTAAGCCCTTTCAATCAACGCTCACCTATTCCACGTCGATCCTTTCTTGTTTGCAAAGGCGGCCGGTCGGACTATAATTTCCGGGGTGGTACCTCGTCTCCGCTCGGTACGAAGAACCTCCCTCTTCACCCTGAGCGGAGTCGAAGGGTGAAATCGGCAAACAGAATTCGGCTGTCGGCAAATTTTTCGTGTCTCGTGAGGCGAGATACGAGTTGTACAATACGAGATACGAATATGCATCATATCCCATTGACCAGGATCCAGAAGCTAATTGGCCGAAGGATGTTGAAATCCAAGCAGAGCAAGGCCTGCTTTTACCTCGAAGCCAAAGCGGATGTAACCGAGCTGATGGCCCTTCGGCCAAAACTCCGGAAATCGTTAGGTGTCAGAATAACCACGAACGCCTTTTATATTCATATTCTGGGCCTGGCGGCACAAAAATATCCTCTTGTGGTCGGCCGTCTGGAAGGCGAGAACATAAAAATTGCCGAACGCGTTCACGTTGGTTTTGCGGTAAATGCTCCGCAGGGACTTGTTGTGCCGGTAGTGAAAAATGCCGGAGATAAAACATTGCCTGAGATCGCCCGTGAGGAGAAGCTGCTGACAGATAAAGCACGTGATAATCAATTGACGCTTGAAGAGATGGAAGGCGAGACGATCGCGCTAAGTAATCTCGGCGCTTACGGAATTGATTCTTTTTTGGGAATCATCCCGCCACCTGCCAGTACGATTCTGTCCGTCGGTAACGTCGTGGCCATGGTCGTTTGCAGGGACGGCGAAATAACAGTGCGAAAAATACTCAGCCTGTCTGTTGCTGCTGACCGTAGAGTGGTAAGCGAGAGCTATGCCGCCGAGTTTCTAAACGACATTAAAGACCGATTGCAAAACCCACAACAGGTGATTTGATGCCGAAAGAGCATTAAATTTTTACCGAGGCGGCTTCTTCCAGGCGGCGGTTTTTCTCAATAGTCCTTGAAAGAACTCATCCATTCGGGCCAATCCTCCGGCAGGACACCGCCTGCCTTCGTCCAGGCATTGGCCCTGTTGTAACCTATGTGCCACCTGAGCGTGAAAAGCTCCTTTAAGCCCACGGATTGAACGTGATAGTCCAGGAAGACGGCGTTAATGCGGCCCTCGTGCCGGTCTATGCAGAAGCGGTCTATGGCGTTTTCATCGCTTCGATTCCACAGCGGGCCTGCGGATTCCGGAGGATTGTCGTCATCATCCGGCCATCCACACCAGAAACGGCAGTCCAGGAACATCGGTATTTCGCTTGCGCCTTTGACCGTAGGCTTCCTCCAGAATCTTTCGGCGGGTTTGCCGTAAAGCGCAGGATCGCCCGGAAAATAAATATAGCCGTTCACGCCATAGCTGCCGTAGAAGCCGACGGTCCGGCCTCCGCCGGAATCCCATGAAGGGATCTTGCCCCAGGCTAAAAAAGTGTTGCCCCACCAGTCGACGCCGCTCGTCATCTCCGGGTTGGCGACTTTTGTCACCAGCGGGCAGAGGCGTATGTCTTTGCTGGTGATGTAGTAGTCCACCATGGCGTCCATCCATCGGCCGCCGTCGCCCGTTCGCGTATTGAAATTGCCGTTGTTGCTGTCAGTGTACATGGCAAAGATAGTGCCCCATTGTTTGAGGTTGGACTGGCAGAGCACTCCTTTTGCCTGCTGTCTTACCCGCTGCAGCGCCGGCATCAAAATCGCCATCAATAACGCAATAATGGCAATTACAACCAAAAGCTCTATCAAGGTGAAGCCTTTTCGTAAACGCATATATGGTTTCTCCTTTTTGCATTTGTCCTCTCAGCGATCCTTGTCATACAAAAGTAGACAGAAAACGTGGGTCTGATACCGAATAAACCAGTATCAGACCCACGTTGATTCCAATTCAACTTTGCCGGCCTGATTTAAGGTTTTCTTCAATCAAAAACACCGGCACCATGCTCAAGCGGCTTACTCAGCCGGGGGAACAAGACGCACATTATCCACACC
>JBARRE010000520.1:0-4957 GCA_049644065.1 Sedimentisphaerales bacterium
GGGCTATCCCGAGCCGTACACGCGAGATTTGCTGATCAGCTCATTCGGAATTCTGACCGCAAAAAATGATAAGCTGATAAAATCATTGAAACGCGTCCTGGAGACTCTTGCCAAAAATCAATCTCCGCTGGGTCACATTTCCTCGTTGGTTCACGATCCCCAGGACCGCGGTTCAAGTGACTGTACTCCGCTTTTCCTGATCGGCGTAGGCTTATGGAGAAAGGAAATGCAGGAACCGGACTTTCTCGAAGATGCCGCCAAAAAGGCTCTTACCTGGATGGAATACCGAAGCCCGGCCAATCGTATCCTGGTCTGCCAACTGCCCACAAGTGACTGGCGTGATGAGCAGTGGGTCCTGGGATACGGTCTTTTCGTAAATACTTTGGTTCATATTTATCTGGGGTTATTCGGCCTGAATGAGCAGGCGGAGATATTCAAAGATAATATGGGGCGATTCACGGTCAAAAGCGACAGACAGAACCGTCATATCCACGAAGGTCTGGTCCTGCCGGCCAAACCTTATTATGCCTTATGGTCATATAAGGTATACAGAAGCGAACGTTTCGATTTATTAGGCAACAGCCTGGCGATTTTGTCCGGAATCGCTTCGGTCTCAAGGGCCAGCCATCTTGCCACCTGGATTGAAACCGAGTGCAAAGAGATGCGGCAGAATGAAGAGCTTGCTGTCGATTTGCCGCCCAATTTCTTTCCCTATATCAAACCGGAGGATCCCGACTGGATACCTCGTTACAAGAAGTATAATCAGCCGGGAGAATACCATAACGGCGGGATCTGGCCGTTTGTTTGCGGATTTTATATCGCCGCCCTGGTTGCCGCCGGAAAATATATCCTCGCGCAAAAAAAATTGCTCTCTTTGGCAAAGCTTGTGCAGCAGCCCCGAGTCGCCGACGTGGAATTCGGCTTTAACGAATGGCATCGCGCGCAGGACGGCACTCCGCAAGGCCAGGATTGGCAGAGCTGGTCGGCCGCTATGTACCTGTATGCCGCTGCTTGCGTGGAACAAAAGAGAACTCCGTTTTTCGAAGATATCCGAGATTGGCCGAAAGAGCGACACCAACACGAAACCACGGCCTCCGACCAATGATCCGGCCGAATGCTTATTCTTAAGGTCTCGATATTCCCCCATTTGTTTCGACACAGAGTAAAATCGGGACTCTGCAGCGGTTTTGTCCGCACTGAAGCGACTAATTTTAGAAAATTTGTTGCAATTTCCGGCGAAGGGCTTTAGTATTCGACTCAAACGAGCCCCGCCAGAAACTCGCCAACGGGGCAATATGATAGAAAAATATTTTAACCGGGGCGAGGTTTTGGCCAATGGATGAGCCGAACGAAAATAGCCATAGGGGCGTTGAAACCGGCACTGGCAGGCTGGTAAGCGGTTTTGTTGCCGGCTTGAGCGACGAGCATCGGATGCTTGTCGTTCTCAAGGCACAATTATACGGTGGGACATGGGAGCCTATGCTTGATGATCTGCAAAACCGCCTGGAGTGCAAGCCGTATATCTTCAAACTGGTCAATAGAATAAAAGACGATATCGAACGCATCGAGCAGATGCGAAAATTTGAAGAAGAACACAATGTTGATTTGGCTGAATATGTTGAGCTTTTATGAAGAGGGATGAATAAGAGCAATTGGATTCATGCTCCGCATCTGTAATATACATTTCGCAAGAATGACAGAATGTGGTGACGAAAAGGAATTTTTTTGTGAGGAGTAACAAAAATGCTAAAAATGGTCAGATTCAGAATCGTTTTACTGGTGAGTGTTTCGGCTTTGTGGATTACGCAGAACAGTTTTGCCGGTCAAAGCAGCTCTAAACCGCTTATATCGCCGGAACTGCTCAAGCACGCCAAGCTGAAATTGTTATGGGACAACGAACTGCCGATTAAAAAAAATGAGAGTTTAGATCGATTACTCATATTCGGCAATCGCATCTATGCAGTCTCTGACCGCAATTTCGTGCTTTCTCTGAATCAGAAAAACGGGAAGATTATATTCGGCAGAACTATTGAGCCGGCAGGTTTGCCGATTACGGGAGTGAAGCTTCACGACAATGAGCTTATATATGTGAGCAGCAACAGTAAGCTCGTTCAAATTAATGCTCAATCCGGAATTGTGCTCAAAACTACCGATGTCGGGATCAGCGTCAGTTGTCCCGTTGCTCGTAATAGTTCATACTTTTATTTAGCTGGTACTGACAAAAGACTGCATGCGATACATGCTGAGAATATGGTCCAGGCTTTCGAGGTTGCGGCTGAGAACGATTCGATGATCACTTCAGTGACTGCTGACGAGAATTTTGTGCTCTTTGCTACCGCTGCGGGTAATATCATTAGTATCGCACCAAATCTACCTCGGCGTCTGTGGCAATTCGATGCTTCCAAGGCCATTGCCGGACCCATTATCAGAGAAGGGATGTCGCTGTTTTTTGCCAGTAAGGACACAAACGTTTACAGAGTCGATATGGTCGGCTTGCCTGAAAGAAAGCGGCTCGCCTGGAAGTATCAGACCGCGGCAGTACTCGATGAGGCACCACGTGTGACACAAGGGATCGTCTACCAGCATGTCCACGGCAAAGGCTTAACGGCTATAGACAAGGGAACCGGGACGCTCTTATGGTCGGTGCCCGGAGGCATTGATTTGTTAACAGAGGCCGGGAACAGGGCTTACGTAATTACAAACACCAGAACATTGGTAGTGATGGATAATGTCAAAGCGAAAGAGTTGTATACGGTAAATTTTGCAGGGGTCTCAAAACACGTATCAAATATCACAGACGATAAAATATATATTGCCGACAATCTTGGCCGGATTGCCTGTTTACAGCCGGCTGAATAAATCAAGGTCGTTAGTCAATCGCGTTTGATCAATTGGAAGGAGAATGAGTACAAATGGAAGTGAAAATAAAAACTGCATTGATAAGTGTTTCCGACAAGAGCGGCGTTGTTGATTTCGCCAAAAAACTCACCGAAATGGGCGTGAAGATAATCAGCACCGGCGGGACAGCGAAGAAACTAAGCGGCGCAGGAATAGATGTGGCTGGAATCGAGTCGGTAACGGGCTTTCCGGAGATGATGGACGGCAGGGTTAAAACACTTCATCCGAAGATACACGGGGCCCTGCTGGGAATCCGCGACAAAAAAGAGCACGCAGCAGCGATGAAAGAGCATGAGATTGAACCGATTGATTTAGTCTGCGTAAATCTCTACCCGTTTGAGCAGACAATTGCCAGGCCCGGTTGCACATTAGCTGATGCGATTGAGAATATTGATATCGGAGGACCGAGCATGCTTCGCTCGGCGGCGAAGAATCACAAATTCGTGACCATCGTAACACAGTCCGACCAGTACGATAAGGTCATTGAAGAAATGGAAAAGAACGATGGAGCTGTAAGCGAAGATCTGCGAAGTGATTTTGCAAGGGTAGCCTTTAGTTTGACAGCATCCTATGATGCGGCAATCTCAAAATATCTAAACGGCAGAGCGTCTGTGGAGTATCCGGAAAGAGTCTCCATCGCGGTCAAGAAAGAAGCTTTGCTGCGCTACGGCGAGAATCCTCATCAAACCGGTGCGTTCTATAAGCTGTCCGCAAGCGGCGAAACATCGGTCAGCAGCGGCACTCTCCTGGAGGGCGGTATCGGGATCAGTTTCAACAATCTGATGGACACGAATGCGGCGTTCGAACTGGTAAAGGAATTTTCCGAGCCTGCGGCGGTTGTCGTTAAGCATCTTAATCCGTGCGGTTGTGCCGTCGATGATGACATCTGCGAGGCATACCGAAAGGCCTATGAAGGTGATGTAATCAGTGCGTTCGGTGGCATTATCGCGTTAAATCAAAATGTGAACATTGAGCTGGCCCAGACAATCATGGAATCTTACAGCCGGTTCGGCAAGGCACTTGGCGCCGGCGGATTCTTTGCCGAGGTGATTATCGCGCCCGCATTCGATCAGGATGCCGTCGAGATCATAAGAACGCTGAAGGCCTGGGGCAGCCGGGTTCGACTTATTGAAACAGGACCGATCGACAGGGCCAACATTGATTGTGGCGAGTATGACGTACGCTGCATCGTCGGGGGAATGCTCCTGCAGAAACGAGACATGGTCGGCTGGGAACCCGATGCACTGACTTACCCAACCACAGCCAGACCTTCGAAGAAACAGCTTGAGGACCTGAGAATCGCCTGGCTCGTCGGAAAGCATACCAAGAGTAATACCATCGTGCTGGTTAAAAACAAAAAGGTTTGGGGTGTCGGCGCCGGCCAGATGAACCGCGTCGAGTCCGGTTTAATTGCCTTCAAACGTGCCGGCGACGAGTCCAAAGGCTGTGCGATGGCTTCGGACGCGTTCTTCCCATTCCCGGATAATGTAGAAAACGCCGCCAAGGCCGGCGTGACCGCAATCGTCCAGCCGGGCGGCTCAAAAAAAGACGATGAAGTCATCGCTGCGGCGGATAAACACGACATCGCAATGGTCTTTACCGGCAAGCGGCACTTTAAGCATTAATCTCCATCTACAATCGAAACCGTTGGGTAGCAACGTGTCGAGGGCGTCCCGCCCTCGAATCGCGGGCAGGATGCCCGCGACACTTTGGGCATGGTTGACTCTGGCGTTTACCATCCCCAAAGCCTTCGGCTTTGAGGCTGCCACCCTTTTCATTTTATAACGTATTAATCTCCGCCGATAACCGATACTGTCGGCGGCTGCACATTAAGTGCGAGAGTATTTAACTCGTTGACACGCCGGTCTGCAATCTCGAATGCTCTTACTACAAGGCGTATTCGCGAAACTTGTGGGTCTAATATTGTAGAGGCCGTTAGTTGCTGTTCTGTTCGATTTAGCTGGTTACTGACGATTTCCAGCATTGCTTTGTTTTCAGCTATGTCAATCGCCATCATAGCCAGCTCGTTACTGAACTTTGCCAGTTGATCGGTACCGGC
>JBARRE010000521.1:0-7722 GCA_049644065.1 Sedimentisphaerales bacterium
GATGGAATACGGCAAAAAACTCGCCGAGAGCCTGGGCCCGCGATATGGGCCGGTCATTTAGTAAAAGAAAATGAAAAGAAAAACAATCTCTCTCTGCGCGATCATCACGATATTGGCAATCTCAGCAACAGTTCAGGCCACCGATTGGCCTCAGTGGCGAGGGCCGTTTTTCAACGGCTCCACGGATGAAACAAATCTGCCTGACTCCTGGGGCGAGACGGAAAACATCGCCTGGGTCAGCCCGCTTCCGGGCCCCAGCGGCGCCACGGCGATTATCTCTAACAGCAAAGTATTCGTCAGTTCGACGGTCGAGAGAGGCCCTGATTTTGTCGCTTTGTGCTTCGATGCAAAGGACGGCAAAAAGCTCTGGGAACGACAGATCGGATCCGATTCACGCCGGTTACCGCGCAACAATATGGCTTCCCCTTCCCCCGTGGCCGACGACAAACGCGTCTTTTTTCTGTACGCCAGCGGAGACCTGGTCGGTTTCGATTATGACGGCAACAAGCTCTGGGCACGCAACATCGAAGCCGAATACGGCAACCTCGCCCTGCAATTCGGCTACAGCTCCAGCCCTTTGCTGTTCGGAAACAAACTATTTATCATCGCGATTCGCCGGAATAAACCCTACCGCCCGCCGGAGGCTGAAGAACCGCTGGATTCTTACATAATGGCGCTGGATCCAGACACCGGCAAAACCCTGTGGAAGCAGCAGCGGACAACCAATGCTTTTGACGAAGGAATGGAGACCTACAGCACACCTATTCCTTTCGTTCGTGACGGCCATACGGAAATTCTCAATACAGGTGCCGACTTCGTCACTGCACACGATCCGGATACCGGCAAGGAGCGATGGCGTTTCGAATACTGGACAAGAAAAGTTCGAGATTCGCGAATCATCCCTTCTCTGGTTACCGGAGACGGGCTGATATTCGGCACGAAACATAAGCACGGAAAAGTTTATGCTCTCAAGCCCGGCAGTGCCGAAAATCCATCTGAGGCCCGCATCGTCTGGGAATTTGACGGCCCGTCACCTGATTGCACTACATCGCTTTATTATCAGAATCGACTGTACGTACTGAATGGCATCCGGAACGGAAAAGTGGTCACGTGCCTTGACCCGAAAACCGGCAGCCAGATTTGGCAGGGCAAGATCGGCGGACGAGGCCCATGGCGCGCCTCGCTAACAGGCGCCGACGGAAAACTTTACTGCATCAATGAGACCGGAGAAATCGTCGTGCTCGACGCCGGTGGCGACGAGTTCAAAATCATCTTCGAAACTAAAACAGACGAGACGCCCATCCAGTCTTCGATCTCCGTCGCCGACGGGCACCTGTTTATCCGTACGGCAAAAAATCTTTACTGCATCGGCAAATAGGGAAAACTCATGAACAAAACAAGTTTGATAGTGTGCCTGCTTGTGCTGGCGTATTCGCCGGCCACCGGGCAGGGGGATGCTGGCGAAATTTGGCCTGGTTTGTCGTGGGAGCAGGCGACGCCGGAGCAGGTGGGGATGGATGCAACCGTGCTAAGGAGAGCGCGTGACTTTGCGCTGACCGGCGCGGGCTCGGGGTGCGTCACCCGTGGCGGCAGGCTCATTATACAGTGGGGCAACCAAAAGAAACGTTACGACCTGAAGTCAACAACGAAAGCAATCGGCGTCACTGCTGTTGCTCTGGCACTCAAAGACGGCAAATTCAAAAGCCTCCAGGATCTGGCAAAGAAATATCATCCAGGCTTTGGTATTCCACCTGAGTCTAATGCACAGACCGGATGGCTCGATAAGATAACGCTGTTTCACCTCGCCACTCAGACCGCCGGTTTCGACAAAAACGGGGGCTATACCAAACTGATGTTCGCACCCGGCACAAAATGGGCGTACAGCGACGGCGGGCCAAACTGGCTGGCCGAGTGTGTGACCTTAGTCTATGGGCAGGACCTGAATGCGCTGATGTTCGAGCGGGTGTTTGGCCCCATCGGTATCAGTCCATCCGATTTGACGTGGCGCAGCAACTCCTATCGTCCGAAAGAGATTGAAGGCATCAAACGGCGCGAATTCGGCTCGGGCATCAGCGCCACCGTCGATGCGATGGCACGTATCGGCTATCTTTATTTGAAGCGGGGGCGATGGCGGGACGAGCAGATCATTGGCGCTTCTTTTGTCGATATGGCGCGGACGGTGCCGAAGGCTGTCAAAGGCCTGCCGGTGGTCAGACCGGAGTCCTATTTCAATGCCGCAGACCATTATGGGCTGCTCTGGTGGAACAATTCCGATGGGACGATGGCCAACGTTCCGCGCGACACTTACTGGTCATGGGGATTGTACGACAGTCTGATTGTTGTGATGCCGAGTCTTGATATCGTCGCGGCGCGAGCGGGCAAGTCGTTGAACAAGGCGCGCAATTCATCTTACGCTGCCATAGAACTGTTCATTGAGCCGATTGTTCTGTCTCTAAGGGAGAAAAAGCAATGAGTCTTAAAAGAATATTTGCAGGCCTATTGGTTATTATCTGTTTATTTCAGTGTGCATCGGCCGGGCAGGGGGGCTTTGAATGGCAAAAGGCATCCCCGGAGGCCGAAGGGATGTCGTCACAGAAACTCGATGCGGCAAGAGAAGTCCTTGCCGAGAAAGGGACAAAAACATTTCTGGTTATCAGGAACGACAAGATAGTCTATGAATGGTACACTCCCGGATTCGGCCCTGAGAAGAAGCACTACACCGCTTCGATGGCAAAGGCCCTGGTCGGCGGCGTATCCTTAATGCTCGCGTTAAACGACGGACTGCTTAGTCCTGACGATCCCGCCTGCAAATACATTCCCGAATGGAAGGGACATCCGCAGAAATCAAAAATCACCATCCGTCACCTGGCGACCCATTCATCCGGCATCGAAGACGCCGAGCAGGATGGCATCGGCCATTTCGAACTGCCCGGCTGGAAAGGACAGTTCTGGAAACAGACCCCTGATCCTTTCACCGTCTCGCGAGACGAAGCGCCGGTGATATTCGAGCCCGGCAGTCAATACGCCTACAGCAATCCCGGCATGGCGTTGCTTTCCTACGCAGTCACAGCCGGCCTGCAGGGCACAGAACATACCGACATCCGAACGTTACTGCGGCAAAGAATAATGAAGCCTATCGGCGTTAAAGACAATGACTGGTCCATCGGGTACGGCAAAACCTTCGAAGTCAACGACCTGAACCTTGTCGCCAACTGGGGCGGCGGCGGTTTCACTGCCCGAGCCGTAGCGAGGGTAGGGCGGCTCATGCTGAGAAAAGGCAATTGGCAAGGCCGGCAGCTCGTCGATTCAGAGTGGGTTGAAGAAGTGGTCAGGTTTGCCGGCACGCCGTTGCCCGACCGGGTGTCGAGGGCGTCCCGCCCTCGAATCGCGGGCAGGATGCCCGCGACACATCCCGCGCCGGCGTCGGGGCTCGGCTGGTGGACGAACTTCGACGGTGTTTGGTCAAAGGTACCACGCGATGCCTTTGCAGGAGCGGGGGCCGGAAACCAGGTGCTACTGGTCGTTCCGAGCCTGGATCTTATCGTTGTGCGAAACGGCTCCAATTTGTTCGACAGCTCGAAAGGTGAAGGATTTTGGGCCGGTATAGAGCAGTATCTGTTCAATCCCGTCATGGACGCTGTGGTCGGTCCGCCTTATCCACCCAGCCCCATGATAAAGAAGATCGTGTGGGCGCCGACCGATGAGATTATCCGCAAAGCCTCCGGAAGCGACAATTGGCCTATAACCTGGGCCGACGACGGCAATCAATATACCGCCTACGGGGACGGTTGGGGATTCGAGCCGAAGACGAAAGAAAAGCTCAGTCTCGGCATTGCGAAGATTACCGGTTCGCCGCCCGATTTCAGCGGGACCAACGTCCGCTCGGAAACCGGCGAACGTTTGGGGCAGGGGGCCAAAGGCGCAAAGGCCAGCGGCATGCTAATGGTCGACGGCGTGCTGTATATGCTCGTTCGCAATACCGGCAATTCCCAGCTTGCCTGGTCCGCTGACCACGGCGAGAGCTGGACGTGGGGCGACTGGAAGTTTACGGCAGGTTTTGGTGCCCCGACGTTTTTGAACTTCGGCAGAAACTACGCCGGCGCTCCGGACAAATTCGTTTACATCTACTCGCACGATTCCGACAGTGCGTACGAACCCGCGGACCGGATGGTAATGGCACGCGTGCCAAAGAATGAAATCAGAAATCGCGGCGATTATGAATTCTTCAAAAGTCTTGACGAGCAGGGCGGCCCCGCCTGGACCAAAGACATCCGTCAAAGGGGCACTGTCTTCGTCAATCCAGGCAATTGCTATCGTTCGCAGGTCAGCTACAACCGAGGGCTGAAGCGATATCTCTGGTGCCAGATCCTGCCAGCGAGCAAGCACCCGCAGGGCACGCGTTTCCAGGGCGGCTTCGGTATATACGACGCCCCCCAGCCTTGGGGGCCCTGGACGACTGCATATTATACACAGGAATGGGACGTCGGGCCGGGCGAGACAAGTTCGCTACCCACTAAGTGGATGAGCCCTGACGGCAAAACCTGCCACTTGCTCTTTTCCGGCGACGATTACTTTTCCGTTCGTAAAGCATTATTGATGGTGACAGAGTAAGAACATTCAATTCGCCGGTCTGCTACAACTTACAAAAATCTGTAGACAAATTGATTGTATGCAGGTAAATTACTGGCAAGTTACAAGCACGCTGGTTTCAGAAATCACGTATACAGGGATTAATACGTATGAAAGAAAACATTAAAAACAGTAGCGAGATGACAATAAAAAAACCGCCTGTAGGACTTGCAGCACTCGCTCTTGTAGGGCCGTCCTTAGTCTGGGCAGCGGAATATATCGGATCGGGCGAGGTAGTAATCGCAACACGGACCGGCGCGATATTGGGTACAGCCGTACTCTGGGCAGTGGTTGTCGGTGTATTCCTGAAGTTCTGGATAGGCGTCAGCGGTGCTCGGTACACGGTCTGCACTGGTGAAGGGATGATCGATATGTTCAGCCGAACTCCCGGGCCCAGGAATTGGGCGGTGTGGCTGGTGATGGTTGTGCAGATTGTCTGCGCCGTGCTGTCTATCGGGACCCTGGCGGCTTCTGCGGGGGCATTTATTCACAGCCTTTTGCCTTTCGTGGACATGAAACTCTGCGGGTGGTTCGCGGCGTTCTTTGCGGTTGTGGTAGCGTGGTCGGGAGTGTTCAGCGTATTAAAAATCGTAATGAGCATATTCGTGCTGATAGTTGTATTGGGAGCGTTCTATATCACCGCTCATGTGATGCCGGGTTTAACTGAGTTGTTGAAGGGTTTTACATTCGGCCTTCCGGCTGTTCCGGAGTGGGCAGTCGGCATCGAGGAAGTCTCGGGCAACACGTGGGAGGAAATACTGCCTGTCCTGGGCTGGGGAGCGGGCGGCTTTGCCAGCCAGGTATGGTATACGTATTGGGTGATAGGAGCCGGGTACGGTGCGACGGCCGGTCGCGGGTATGGCAAGGCTGCCGATGTCGCGTCGCTGAGACGAATGAGCCGCGAAGCAGCCGGCAGGATAAAAGGCTGGTGCCACGTCCTGTATTTGGATTCCGGTTTGGCGATGCTGTTGGGGATTACGGTGACGGCGGCGTTTCTGATATCCGGGGCGGGGATACTCGGTGCCGAGAGGATCGTACCGAGTAACGATGATATGGCGCAGACACTTTCTCGTGTTTTCAGCGCGCGTTGGGACCGGTTGGGCGGATTCGTCTTTCGGCTATGCGGAGCCGTGGCGATGGTCTCGACAATAGTGGGTCAGATGGCGGGCTGGCCGAGGCTGCTGGCTGATTCGTGCAGGATTTGTATTCCGGGTTTCGATAAGCGGTTTGCGTGGAAGACGCAGTTCAGGGGATTTCTGATATTTTTCTTTATAGCGAGCATGGTTGTTGTATTCGTTTTGGGAGTAAAGCCGATATTCCTGCTGAAACTATCTTCGGTCCTTGAAGGGGTTCTGCTGACAGGTCTACAAGCGGTTCTTGTTGCAGTGGGGCTTTTCGTTGTAATGCCGAAGATGCTCTCGAAGGAAGCTTATGAGGTTTTACGACCGAGCAGGATATTTGCGGTCGGACTGATTATCACGGCCTTGTTTTTCGGTTATGTATGCGTAGTGCATATTCCGGTGACACTGATGCAACTTTTTAGCCGGTGAATTGAAGTGTAGCAAAGGAACTCTGAGAAAGCAAAGGAGGTTCGAGCTTTGTTAAATCCAATGATTATTTTAGCAATCGGAGTGGCGGTCGTTATCGGCATGATTGTGGTGCTGCGAATAAACGCTTTCTTAGCACTGATCACGGCGGCGATTGTGGTCAGTCTGCTTGCCCCTGGCGAATTGAGCGAGAAGATTTCGCGCGTGGCCTTTGAGTTCGGCAGGACGGCAGGCAAGATCGGCGTCGTTATCGCATTGGCGGCTGTCATCGGCAGGTGCCTTATTGACAGCGGGGCGGCGGACAAAATTGTTCGAATGTTTTTACGGCTGCTTGGGGAAAAACGCTGCGCTGTGTCACTGATGTCCAGCGGTTTTGTGCTGTCGATTCCGGTGTTTTTCGATACGGTGTTCTACCTGCTGCTTCCTCTAGCGCGGTCGATGCACCGACGGACGGGAAAAAGCTACGTGCTGCTGATACTGGCGATGGGAGCCGGTGCGTCGATTACGCATTCTCTGGTTCCGCCGACGCCTGGGCCGCTGCTTATCGCGGCGGAGCTCGGAATTGATTTGGGAATCATGATAAGCATAGGTCTGCTTGTGGCGATTCCGACGGCGGTGGTGATGCTCTTTATCGTAAACCAACTGGCGCAGCGGATAGAAATACCGATGCGGCCACTGGCCAGCGGCATGCCCGAGCCAGAGCCGCTTGCCGACGATAAACTGCCGGGTTTGTTATGGTCGCTGATGCCGATTCTTCTGCCTGTGCTTTTGATATCGGCCAATACGGTTGCAAAGACCTTAGCTGACCGGCCCGATACCGGTGCGACAGCTAAACAGGCGCTTGAGATTACCTCGGTTATAGGCAATGCGAATCTGGCGATGCTGCTTGCTGCAGCGGTAGCGATTGTTGTGTTATGGCGGCAGCGGCGACCGGACAGAAACGAGCTGGCCAAGATCATCGAGAATTCGCTGATGAGCGGCGGCGTGATTATTCTTATCACCAGTGCGGGAGGGGCGTTCGGCAAGATGCTCGAAACAGCGCAGATCGGCCCGGCCATCACGAAGATATTTGTCGGCGAGTCTACCGGGCAAATCGGTGGGATGAGCATGATGTTTATCGCGTTCTTTGTAGCGTTCCTTATCAAGTTTGCCCAGGGATCGAGCACGGTTTCGATGATTGCGACGTCGGGCATGCTGGCGCCCTTGATTGTCTCGAAAGAGGTATTGGGTTATCACCCGGTCTATATCGCAACGGCCATCGGCTTCGGGGCGCAGTGCGGCAACTGGATGAACGACAGCGGCTTCTGGATATTCGCCAAGATGAGCGGGCTGACGGAGGTCGAGACACTAAAGACCTGGACGGTGACGGTCAGCTTGCTCGCGGTAGTGGGCTTTCTATTTTCGCTGCTCTTTGCAAATATCCTGCCCTTGGTTTAGGAGCGAGGATTGTCCGGTGGAAGGTCAAGTTAATTCTCCGAAAAGGGTGAGCGGCGAAGTCTTCGTAATTTTTACGTCTGCGAATTGCCCGGCCAGTGACACCGGTCCG
>JBARRE010000522.1:0-11539 GCA_049644065.1 Sedimentisphaerales bacterium
GTGCCTGAGCCGAAGATAGAAAAAGACACGGATGTTCTGCTGAAAATTGGGATGGTGGGTGTCTGCGGATCGGATGTGCACTACTATGAGACCGGCAGAATCGGATCGCAAATTGTCGAATATCCCTTCATTGTGGGGCACGAATGTGCTGCGACGGTTGCGGCTGTCGGTAAATCGGTGACCGACGTTAAAGTCGGTGACGCTGTAGTTGTTGATCCTGCAGTTTACTGCCACAATTGTTTTCAATGCAGGATGGGCAGGGAGAATACATGTTATAACCTGCGTTTTCTCGGTACGCCCGGTCAGGGGGGCGGCTGTCTCTGCGAGTATATTGTTATGTCGCAGGAATGCTGCTATCCGACCGAGGGAGCTCTTACTTCCGAACAAGCCGTCTTATGCGAACCATTGTCGATTGCCGCCTATTCGGTAGAACGGGCGAAGATGCTGAAAAATGCGAACATCGCAATACTCGGTGCCGGCCCGATTGGTTTATGCACATTCGTCAGTGCAAAGGCAAAAGATATAAATACCTGCTATATGACTGAGAAAATCCCTGAACGCGTTGATACGGCGAAAAAAGCCGGCGCAACATGGGTCGGAAATCCGGACAAGCAGGATATTGTCAAAGAAATACTCGAGCAGCAGCCTGATGGGTTGGATTTCGCGTTCGAATGTGCCGGCCAGCAGGAAACAGTCGATCAGTGTATTGATCTGCTCAGGCCAGGCGGCACGTTGGTTCTGACCGGTATCCCGCGCTTTGACAGAGTCTCTTTAGCTGTCGATATGATGCGAAGAAAAGAAATCACAATTGTAAACATAAGAAGGCAAAATGAGTTCACGCATAAATCCGTTGATTTGATTGCTTCCGGCCGGGTCAACGTTGACTTTATGGTAACGCATCATTTCCCGCTTGAAGAAACACAAAAGGCCTTCGATTTGGTCGCCGGCTATCAAGATGGCGTAATTAAAGCCATGATTAGTATGTAAATTTATGCGCAAATTAGAATTGCTATGGAGATTGAACTTCAATGAGCTGGCTTGATTTGGAAGGAAAGGTCGCAATCGTTACCGGAGGGGCCTGTGGAATCGGTAGAGCTGTTTGCCGGGGATTAGCCGAAGTCGGGGTAAACATCGTCATTGCCGATATAGATGAGCAAGGCGCCGGGAAACTCGCCGTTGATTTGAAAGAGCAGTTCGGCGGCGAGCATATCGCTGCAAAAACAGATGTGACTGACAAGGCAAGCGTAGATGCCATGGTTGCGACAGCTCTCGATGCTTTCGGCAGGATTGACATACTCGTAAATAATGCTGGAATTCTGATACCGCGACTGCTCGTTGATCCGGCGGGAAAAGAGGAGCTGACCGAACAGATTTGGGACAAGATGATATCCATAAACCAGAAAGGATACTATTTGTGTGCCCAGGCGGTCGCGCGGGTAATGATTGAATCAAGCAGGGGGGGCGTTATTATCAATATGACTTCCGAATCCGGCCTGGAAGGTTCGGAGGGCCAGAGTGTTTATGCGGCAACCAAAGCGGCAATATATTCTCTCACACGCTCATGGGCAAAAGAACTCGGCAGGCATAACATCCGTGTGGTTGGCATCGCTCCGGGGATTGTCGAAGCAACCGCCCTGCGCTCCGACGAATACGAACGTGCCGTCGCCTACACGCGGGGAATCACCGTCGAACAATTCCGCGAAAAATATGAGCAGGTCTCCATACCGCTGGGAAGAAGCGGCAAGCTCAGTGAAGTCGCTAATACCGTATGTTTTCTGGCATCCGATCGCGCCGGCTACATCCACGGCACCGTCATCAACGTTTCAGGCGGCAAGAGCAGGGCCTGATTGCCGACTTGAAGCCAATGAACATGAAAAAACCATGAGATATGAACTAAGCCAGGTGCTCCCATGGGGAAGGTCCTTCGATGAATACGTCCGAATGTTTAATCTCGATGATGGGGCCTTTGACATTGCTTTGTGCTCACACTTGCTTTTCCTGTATTCGGATCGGTTGTCTCTGGAATTTCACCGCAAATCAATCCTGCAGCTATGTCGAGTCGCTAACGATGTGCGGATATTTCCGCTTATTGATCTTGATCTGAGACCGTCGCCGCATGTTCAACCAATTGTGTCCTGTCTTGAAGAGGATGGATTCACCGTGTCTATCGAGCGCGTCAACTACGAATTCCAGCGGGGCGGCAATAAAATGTTCAGGATTATCAGGAAAAGGGACAAAAAATGAAACTCAAATTGCTTATTTTCGGATTTACAGGCAAAAAAGACTAAAATATTTTAAATTACAAGAAATTTTCCTTGACGTGAATATGGGAAAACTGGTATAAATGAATAAGTGAAGTTTGCAAGTTTCTGTAGTTTTAGGCTTCACAGCGTATTGCTTATCCATAGTTCCTGGGCAAAGCCTGATGCGTGATCAGGTATGGGACATAAGTTGGAAGTTAGGTAATACGGCAGAAAACGGAGCAGTGGTGTCAGGCGGAATGTTTGTTTATCGCCCACATCTTTTATAGCCACATATATCTGTGGCCCGTCCAATCTTGCCTGTTTGATAATATTACCTATGTACAACACGGAGGGTCAGTGCGCAAGACCCTTCGAAATGAAGGTTGATCTGACTTGTGTTAAAACTGATTGTTTGTACGGATACAACTACACTAATGAGGAGAAATATGATGAAAAAACTACTAATAGTGTGTGCTATAGTTACATTTTTTGCTTGCAGTGCTCAGGCTGGTTTTACAAATGGCAGCTTTGAGACCGGCGACCTGACGGGCTGGACAGCGGTCATACCGAGCGGCGCTTCCGCAACTGTTGTCACAAGCCACTCTGATACCACCTGGCCTGGCGGCGTGCCCCCCGTCGTCCCCGGAGTAACATCTTGGGGACCAACTGATGGCAGTGCGTTTGCCCTGGTAAAGACAGATGGGTCGGGCAGCCTTACCCAGTTATATCAGAGTTTTTACGCGACTGCAGGCGCTGACCTGTCATTTGATTACTTCTGGGATTCCCAAGACTACGTACCGTTCGACGACATGGCCACGGGAACGCTCCTTTCGGGCGAGGGAACCGGTGGCGCAGTGGTGACCACTCTGTTTGTGGAGTCGATTGCCACTGATCCGGGCAACCATTATGGTACTCCCTGGACGTCGGTCAGCTATACAATTGCCAACTCGGGCGTGTATACATTGTTGATTACCAACACGAATGCCCTTGACAGCAGTCTTGACAGCTACGTTGGCATAGACAATGTTAACGTTATTCCTGCTCCCGGTGCTATTCTGTTAGGCAGTATCGGCCTGGGTGTTGTTAGTTGGCTTCGCAGGCGAAGAACGCTGTAACACATAGCGTGTTATGAATACGATTTTGAAAAGGCTGTGAGTCCGACACTTGCAGTTCTTGATGGGCCCTTGCTCGCACTCGGAGTTCTCTCCTGAGTGCAGAGCAGGGGCTTTTTATATCGTTTTTTTTAAGCTTAATGTCGGGAACTGCCGGAATCTTTGTATTGGGAGGTACAATATCACCCGCTATGGTAATAATAGCAATTTGACGAACAAATCTTCTCTATACACAATATGAAAAAAAGGGTCGACTATGCGGACATATTTGTTAATATAGTGAACTTGGGCGTTCGGGATTTTTTATCCGCAGCACAAGGCAGAAATCCGCTACGCGTGAACCTGTTGATTGAGCATTATATTTGAGTAAAGGATCAGATTATGAATAGAATCAGTCGTCGAAAATTTCTGAAACGCAGTATCACAGCCACGGCGGGATCCTGTTTGGCCCTGTCTTCGTATCACGGTTTTATGCCAAGCGTTCGGGGGGCCAACAATGAGGTCCGAATCGCAGTAGCGGGCATTCGCAGCCGGGGCGGCGGTCACATTAAGAATTTCCAGAAGCTGGACGGCGTGAAAGTTGTCGCCCTCTGCGATCCCGACAGCAAGATCCTCGGCGACTGGGTCGGACAGTTCAAAGACAAATATGGTTCTTCCGTGACGGGCTACGCCGATATCAGGGAGCTGCTGGATCGAAAGGATATCGATGCTCTGGTGATCGCAGCGCCGAATCACTGGCATTCGCTGATGACGGTCTATGCCTGCCAGGCGGGCAAGCATGTGTACGTGGAGAAACCGGTGAGCCACTCGATCGCCGAAGGCCGCAAGATGGTCAACGCGGCACGAAAATACAATCGTATCGTCCAGGCCGGCATGCAGCATCGCTCGTGCCCGTCGGTAATTGAAGCTGCTGCTGATATCCAGGCTGGCAAGTACGGCAAAGTCCTCTGGGTGCACTGTTCCAAGCTCGAAGCCAGAGACACAATAGGAAAAGTGACGACACCTCAGCCCGTTCCGAGCAACATCGATTATAATCTCTGGGCCGGTCCGGCTCCGATGACGCCTGTGATGCGTAAGCAGTTCCACTACGACTGGCATTGGCAGTGGAACTGGGGCGACGGCGAGATGGCCAACTGGGGAATTCATTACATTGACGATTTCCGTCATATGCTCGGTTGGGATGATGTGCCGACCAAGGTAGTCGCCGGGGGCAATCGCTTCGCCTGGGACGACAACGGCCAGACGCCCAACATGCACTTTGCGCTTTTTGATTATGACGGTTTGCCGGTGGTCGTAGATATTCGCAATCTGCCCGATCCCAAACGAAAGGGCGGCAAGAGCGGGGCGGTTTATCTGTCTTCTCGCAGCGGAAACTGGATACAGTGCGAGAACGGCTCGATTCGCATTGCGCGCGGCGGCGGCTGGGCTTACGACAACAACAACAAGCGCATCAAACAATACAAGGGCGATGCCGGAGCAAATCACGCCCAGAATTTCATCGATTGTGTCCGCAGCGGCCGTCGTCAAGACCTGGCCGCGGAGGTCGAAGTCGGGCATCTCGGCACTGCCGTGTGTCACCAGGCCAACGTCGCCTGGCGTGCCGGGGCCGAGGCTTCTCTTGACGAGGTCCGCGAGAGCGTTAAGAAGCACGAAGACGCCCTGAATACGCTTAACGACATGCTGGAGCAGTTGGACGGCAACGGAATCGATCCGGCCAAAGATAAATTTGTACTCGGGCCGGCGCTTACCTACGATCGCAAGACCGAACGCTTTGTCGGAGCCAACGCCGAGAAGGCCAATAAATACATTACGTGCTCGTACCGCGAACCTTTCGTGATGCCGAAGGACATTTAAAGATGTAGGCTGTGCACTGCACACCATCATCGCCAATAAATGGTGTGCGATGCACACCCTATGGTCTTCGGTCTATATACTCGCGACAACACGGCGTGCGGCAAACAGAGGTTGTCGAAAAATGATGAGGTAAGGCGATATGAAGGATCGATATTTCCAGGAGATCGGGATTGGGCTTGTTTTAATGCTGGGATTGTTTTTCTGTGCCGCGGCGGAAGGCAAAACGTGGTATGTCTCTGGAGAAACGCTGGCCGGCATCGAGCAGCAAGAACAGGTACGAACAATCGGCCGGGCCGCGGCGCTTGCCGAGCCGGGCGATACGGTGATTATTCACAGCGGCATCTATCGCGAGGCTGTCGTAATCGAAAAGAGCGGGCTGTCGAACAATCCGATTAAGTTTCAGGCAGCTGCCGGGGCCGGCGCGATCATGACGGGTGCCGACCGCATCAGCGAATGGACCGAGGTGAAGGGCGATGACCGTATTTACAGCACGCCCTGGCCGCACGCATTCATCGCGTGGAACCGGCACAACACGCATCCCGACGACGACTACCATCGCCTTATCGGCCGGTGCGAGCAGGTTTTTATCAACGGCTACGCACTCCGGCAGGTCCTCGAACGTGACAAGCTCGCCCGAGGCACTTTCTACGTCGACCTGGACGGCAAACGCCTCTACGTATGGAACTACGATAATCAGGACCTCAGCAAAAAAGCAACCGTCGAGGCTTCCGTACGCGATCGGATTCTGACCGTCAAGGGCGATTATGTCACTGTCAAAGGCATTCGCTTTCGATATGCCGCCAATCGTGCTCAACGAGGAGCCGTCGAATTCTCAGGTAATCATCTGACCGTCGAGGATTGTATCTTCGAATATACCAATGCCGGCGGTGCCGCATTCAGAGGCGAGGACATAACGGTTCGCCGCTGCACGTTCCAGCACAACGGTCAGCTTGGTTTTGGTGCCGTGCGCGCCCACAGGCTCCTGATGACCGGATGTACGGTGCGAAATAACAATATCAAAGGATTTGATCGGGGCTGGGAGGCGGGCGGCAACAAGATTTGTCTTGCCCGCGGCGTAGTGCTCGAAAACAGCACTTTCGTTGAAAACCGGGGAAACGGTATATGGTTCGATATCGGCAACGAAGACTGCACCGTGCGCAACTGCCTGATCGCTTATAATGAAGACGCCGGCGTCTTCTACGAAATCTCCTACGGCCTGCACGCCCATGACAATGTCATCGTGGGAAACGGCCTGGCCGGCACGCCCGGCGCTTGGGGCGCCAGTGCAGGCATAAGTATCTCTAGCTCGCAGGACTGCCTCATCGAGCGAAATCTGCTGGTTGGCAATAAAGAAGGCTTCAACTTCCGCGAGCAGAGTCGTTCGACGCCACGAATCGATGACAGAACGAGCGAGCCGGTTTGGAACCATGACCATATAATTCGCAACAACGTAATCGCTCTTAATCGCGATGCGCAGATCTGGGGCTGGTTCGATATTTCGGACAATCGCCACTGGCCCTCACAAAGCAGCGATGACGGCGCCGACGAATTGTCGCTGGAAAAGCTCGCACTTACTCTCAGAGATAATCTCTATTTCGCCGGCCCCGGCGCCGAGTTGTTTAACTGGGGAGTGACATGGAAGGAGAACAAGAGATACCAGCGTTTGGAGCAGGTGCGGGAGGAGCTTGGACTCGAACAGGGCAGCAAATCGGCGGAGTTCACGGTTAATGAATTCTCAGCGTTGGATTTTCGCGTGCAGGAAGACAGCCCAGCCGTCAAAATGAGATGCTATCCACAAGGTAAAGTGCCCGGTGTGCATTTGGGAATCCTTGAATAAATGCCGGATAAGGGCGGGCCATTTACTAACGGCATGACTTTACGGTACGAAATTGCCGGTTGCTATAAATTCTCCATAAAAATCTCTTGGAAAAACAGCCGAAAGCCTTGAACTATCGACATGGATTTGGTAGTATGTTATATAAGAGATTCGGCTGTGTAACTGAGTACGAAAATGCACAAGTATACGATAAATACTGCGCCGGTAACAATCTGCAGAAAGGAGGTTGCTATGCGAATTACAAAAGCTTTTACGCTTATCGAGCTTCTTGTAGTGATTGCCATTATAGCGATCTTGATGGCGATCCTGATGCCGGCTCTCAGGAGCGCAAAAGACCACGGCAAACGCATTGTATGCAGCAGCCACTTAAAAACACTGGGACTGGCCAATGTCCTCTATTCGGACGAAGCAAACGGCTGGTATGTTCCGATCATGGATAGAACATTAGGCGACGATCGCTATTGGCCCTCCAACCTGCTCTTTAGAGAATTGATCGGTTATAAACCCAAGAATGCCGTTTCGAACGAGACCTGGAATGCGCCCAGGGAGTATCTATGTCCGGGCGATGTGATTTCGATAAAGCAAAGAAACGACACTCAGTACGATAACTGGATCAGCTACGGCTATAACCTGACGGACTGGTACTTTACAGACTGGTTCGGTATCGGCTACGCCGGCCACAAGAACACGACCGTTCCCGGTCCGGCGGGGGAGCTTATATTCACCGAGAGCAATGACTGGTGGCTTTGGTGGTGGGGAGCCAATTACGAAGATGGATGGGACGTTCTCGGCCAGGATACGATCACGCCGTATAAGGAGGTAGGCACTGACGGCCCGACACTTTATCGTCACAGCGAGGGGGTCAACATGGCCTTTTACGACGGGCATGCCGCATACATGAAAAAAGACAAGGTTTTCATTAAAGATGCATGGGATTCGGGCAATCCCGGCATGTGGTCCACCTTCAAAAGTTACCCCCCAACGGATGCTGAGCAGAGCAGATTGCCGATACCTTAACGGCGTTTTCACCGGAAACTTTTTTACCGGTAGGCTGTGCAAAGAAGAAAACCATGAAAAATCAGGGAAAATCCACTTTTAAGGGCCTTAACATTGCAAGATTAGAGGATTTTTCTTGACGGATAGGTGGCTTATCTGGTATAAATATAATTGTTAGAGTTTGTGTATTATCAGTCATTTGGCAGGACGAATTTGTGTGGTGAATTCGAATTCTTCGCTTTTTTGATTGACTGCCCATATTTAACATAGGATGGAAAGGAGATGACATCAAATCACAGGGCACGGAATGCCCCTGGCAGGCTTATCAAATAACGTAGTGGAGGCACAAAGCGTAATTTAATGTTTCTATATTAATTTTTTTGTAGGAGGTTAAAATAATGTTACGTAAAGCAAGGTACTGTTTGGTAAGTGGTCTCTGGACTCTTTTCGTTTGCACGGTCGCTCAAGGCGCACTTATCAGCGTGGACAATGTCGTTCGTTCGTACGACGGCTCCGCGGTCACATCAGACAGCACAAATAGGTATTCGGAGGGGATATGGGAGAGCGAAAACGGGCTTGGGGCGCTTCCCACAGCAGTAAGCACGTCGTCCCATGGTGGTGGTTATGCGAGAGCAAGCGGTGTGAGGGCTTCAGCGCAGGTAAACGATATCAATGACACGGAGGCCGAACTGATATTTGCGACAGGAACGTCTGCCTCACATAGGGCATCTATAGTATTATGGACACCCTCATATGCCAAATGTGCGGCGACTGTTGACTTTGTGGGTTCGATCAAGCTATCTGACGTTTTCGCCAGTGGCAAGGTTGCTTTTCTATCGGAACGGCAGTCCAGAGGTAGCGAAAACACCGGAACGTTGACTATCTCGTCGGGTACCACAGAACTCTTCACTTCGACCCTCGCGGCTCTGCCTCAAGAATTGTTCTATGTAACTGCACTACCCGGAGCAACAGTGACGATACATGTAAGCATGAGGTCGTATTCCTACCAGGGACATGGCGAATACGCACACCGGACCTACAGCGATGAGGACTCTCAGGACTTCCGGCTGCAGATAACGCCCGTGGACATAATTCATGTTGATCCGAATAGTGACATCGCGGCGGCGAACGCAGACGCCAAAGCAGGCGACACCATTGAGTTCGCTGCGGGCACATACGCCATCACAGAGGCGATCGAAATCAAAGACGGCGTCACCTACATGGGCGCCGGCCCGGGATTGACCATCATCGACGGCAACGATACCACGCGCGCTTTCGTCGCATGGGGTGACCGATCCTTCAACGAAGCCAACGAAAATCCCAACGATTCGGGCCCGAAGGATTGGGTGCTGGAAGGGATGACCATTCAGAACTGTGTTGCAGATACCAATGACCGGTTCTCCTACACAGGGGCCGCGTATAATCTGAAAACCAATTTTGTCACGCTCGACGTAAACGAAAGCGGCGGCCTCGATCCGAATGAAGCAAATGGCCAGGTCGGCGGTATTCGTCTTGCAGGCGAAGATGGAACCGAGGGAACCGATGATGATGACCTGCACCGTTTCGAGCATATCGATAATGACGGCAGCGGTGAGCTTAGCGAAGCAGAGCTGGATGCCCAGTTGTTGTTACAGGAAGATGAATTCGGTGGTCAGAATGGCGACGGCGGAGCAATCACTATCCTCAATCAGTCAGTAGGAACTATTCAGAACTGCGAGTTCTTGAACAATCATACGCCTGCTGAAGGCGACGGAGATGACGGGGGCGCTATCAGTATTAGTGGTCTATCAATAATTACTATCAACGATTGTTTGTTTGATGGCAACTATGCTGTTTCTCCGGATTCCGTAGCAGTAGAAGGTTGGGACGGTGACGGCGGCCATATTAAAGTCCAGGGCAATTCAGCCTCGGCTCTCACACCCGGCACAACATTAATCGCTAATCGTTGTGTCTTCCTGAACGGCAATGCCTCCGACGATGGCGGCGCGATCCAATCGGCTGCTGTCGGCTCTGTTGTACGCCTCGATAGCTGCTGGTTTGAGGGGAACACTTCCTGGGACAACGGTAACGTATGCCAGTTTTCAAACAACACACAACACGAAGTAACTGTTACGAACTGCATTTTTGTCAACAACGTCACAAAAGCCGATAACTCACCCGACCGGATGATTGAGACGAATCGTAACAGCAAGTTTATCAACTGTACTTTCGTGGGTAACAACCAGGAAGACCAGGACATGATATATAACAACGCCAACATAGCAGACACCGACGGAGATGGAGTCGATGATGAAACAGCGGATGCGACGCTGGTCATCAACTGCATCTTTGCAAACAATGTTGTCGGCAATGGCGACGATGTTCTTGGTTCACGCGACGATGCTTTTACAATAGTAGCGACGAATTGCCTCTTCTTCGGCAACACGCTTCAAAATGGTAACAATGCTGATAACACGCAGAGTCCGGCCGAGGAGTCGGGCAGCGTTATGGCCGATCCTCTGCTGGATGCCGAGTACGTTCCTGGTGCTGGTTCGCCGGCCATCGATGCAGGTGTTGACCCGGCCGCTGTAGGTGTGACTTTGATGACCGACTATAACGGAGTAGCTCGCCCACAGGGCGCTGCTTATGACATCGGCGCATTTGAAGTTGTACCACCTGAAGAGTAATAGCAGGTAAGCATAGACAATTAGAAATCAAAAGCCTTCAAAGGCTGGATAAAGGTAATCAAAGGCTTGGGCCGGCATACGTACCGGCTCAAGCCATTTAATTTAATAGGGACGCACCCTATTTTTTACGGGCCTGCCACGAGGCAAAGGCCTAAGTCGACGGCCTATAAGTGTCTCCAGCTTCGCTACGAACTTGTCACTGCCTAACGGCCGCCCGCGACTGGTGCACAAACGAAGACGAGAAAGATGTTGCTCATCATCTGCCCGAGTCAGCAGATCACGCCAGCGTGCCGCATCCATTTGTTTCTGCCAGCCTGACAAGTCGAGAAGTCCCGCCCACCCGTCGCTGCCGCAGTGTGCCGACGCACTGCTCCAAGGCCATCGCCACACCTTGCGGCACAAGCGCGCCCTCACTGGATTGCGCTCGATATACACCAGCGCACGCCAGCGGTGCGTTTCGTCCAATGGGCACGAAAAGAATCGATCCTGCCACAGGTGGCCGCTGCGCCCGTGGAGCCGGTTGACGTACTGAGCGTATAGCTGATTGGTGCGCTTCAATGCGTTGGCCAGCGAGTCCTGGCGGTCCGGCGTGACGACAAGATGAACGTGATTGGTCATCAGGCAGTAGCCATCTACGGCCAGGTTAAAACGTTCAGCCGCCTCAGCCAAAAGGTCAAGAAACACCCGCCGGTCATCATCTACGAAGAAAACATCCTGGCGGTTATTGCCCCGCTGAGTTACATGATGTGCACAACCTTCAATTACAACTCGTGAATTTCTTGGCATGATGACAAAATAACAGGATATGCAATAAAAGTCAACAAAATAATA
>JBARRE010000523.1:0-3842 GCA_049644065.1 Sedimentisphaerales bacterium
TTGTGGGCCTTTTTGTGATATTGGGTATGTGTGCGTTTGTCTGGCTGATACTGAAGTTCGGCGATTTGCCCGGCATTGTTACCAAGATGGATTCTTTTGAAATTTTTGTTCAGTTTCCAACGGCACCGGGGGTGCAAAAGGATACGCCTGTGCGGTTTTGCGGCTATCAGGTCGGAAGAGTCACAAATGTTATGGCTCCGGAAATACGGAAAGATATGGTTAGCGGCCTGGAGTATTATCAAACGGTGGTTGTTCTTAGTATTGATAAACGGTACATTACGATTCCCTCGTGCGTTGAGGTAAAACTGATGACACGTGGATTGGGAAGTAGTTATATCGAACTTAAACAGTATCCTGGGATACCTGTGGTTCCACTTGATCCGAACCGGCCGGAAACAAAATATCTGGTGGATAAAATATGGCTCCAGGGCTCTACTGGCATGACAAGCGAGTTCTTCCCGGAAGAAAGCCAGAAGAAACTCGATGGATTGATTGAGGGCCTTGGAAATCTCATTGCTAACGCGAATGATATCATGGGCGACAAGGACAGCAAAGAGAACGTAATGAAAACGCTGGCCAATTTTGCGGAAGCGTCAAGGCAGGCCAAGGATACGTTAGAAGAATTCGAAAAGCTTGCCGCCGCGGGGACTACGACTGTTAAGAAAGTCGATACGAAAGTAGAAGAAGTTGTCACTGCCGTTGTTGATACGAGCGAAGAAATCCAGAAATTCACCGTTGCAGGGACATCAACCCTGAAGAATTTCGATGCCAAAGTGGAACAGTTCGTTGCCGCGATGGTCGATACGAGCGAGCAACTGAGCGGGGCTATGGTAGAACTTCGCCTGGTTTTGGAGAAGGTCAACAACGGCCAGGGCAGCGCCGCCAGACTCATCAACGATGGAAACTTTTACGAAAATCTGCTCGAAAATACCGAGCAGCTACAACTATTACTGGAAGAGATGAAATCTTTTATCGCCGAGTGGCGTGATAAAAAAATCGAAGTCAAGTTGTTCTAAATCTTGATGGGTAGTTAAGGCCGGGCGCAAACGTTCTGCTACGGCAATATGTTTTGGCTCTGAAAGACATTGCCGGCCGAACTTACGCTGGGTCCCAAAGGGCGGTATCATTCTCCATATATTCTTTTTCGATCCCGTGGTGTAATGGAGCTGGGTTTTTCCGGAAACCGGCCCATGTCAGATGTGTCCTTGATCCATTTATCCAGGATTGCCCGCATCTTTTTTAATGTCTGCTGATGTTTTGGTGACGACGCGAGGTTGTTGATCTCGTACGGATCATTCTTGATATTGTAAAGTTCCTCGTCAGGCTTTCGCGGTGCCATGAACAACGCCTGGGCGGGTGTTAGCTTGCCCTGAGCGTGCAGTTCTTTCATGAGATTCAACATTGGGTAAGAGCGTTCCTTGTAATCGTTCGTCTGTGTGTAAGGCCGTTCCGGCATGAAATTGCGGATATATTTGTACTGCTTGTTCCGGACGCAGCGGATGCGGTCAACGGTCTCGTCGCAGCGGTCGCGAGCGGCGATGATATACTCATGCTTTTTGACGGGCTTGTAATTACCGTTCGCATCAGGCTCAAGAAAAAGCTTTCCCTGGATGTGCCTGGGCGGATCAACGCCGGCAATCTTCAGCGCTGTTGCCGAGATGTCAATCGAACTTACCAGCTCGTCGCAAACCTGCCCGGCTTCGAGCTTGCCCGGCCAGCGAACGATCATTGGGATATGGATGCCCCCGTCATAAAGCCATTGCTTGCCGCGGACGTGGCAGCGGCCGTGATCGCCTATGAAAATTACGATCGTGTTGTCCGCAAGGTTTTCGTCATCGAGACGCTTTAAAATCTTACCAATATATCCGTCCATAACCTGGATGGAGTCCAGGTACGTTGCCCAATCCTCTCGTGCGACCGGGTGGTCGGGGTAGTAGGGTGGCAGCTTGATCTTGGCAGGATCGACCGGATTCTTTAGCTGGCTGCGCAGATTCTTCCAGTGCCCGCCCCGGTGGGTCATGCTGATGGACAGTTGCGCGAAGAAAGGCTGGCCGGCTTTGCGCTGGTTCCAGTCGCTGCCGTCAAAGGCATTCTTGAACTTGAAGTTGAAGTCCGTCTTGCCAGAGCCTTTTACTCCCGGGGCGGCGGTTTTGACATTTGCCGTAAAGTAGCCGGCCTGGCGGAAGTATTCGGTGATCAGCCGGACCGGTTCGGGTAGTGTGTAACCGTCGTCGCGATGGCTGCGATGATTATGAACGCCGATAGATGTCTGGAACATCCCCGTAATCATTGCCGAGCGGCTGGCTGAACAAACCGGGGCGGTCGTAAATGCGTTGGTAAAGCGAATCCCCTGGCCGGCGAGTTTGTCGAGATTCGGAGTTTGCACGCCTTCCGTGCCGTAGCAGCTTAGATCGGGACTGATGTCCTCTGACAGAATCCATAGGATATTAGGTCTGCTGTCTGCCTTCTGCTTTGCAAGCAGCCCGCTCGGCGTTGTCATGGCAGCCACTCCCAGACCCAAAGCTTTCAGAAAATCGCGTCGGTTATGAGTTCTCATTGTATCTGCTCTCCTTTTCAATTATATATCTTGGACTATATTGGAGATTGTAGGGGCAACCCTATGTGGTTGCCCAGGGCAGGCACGCGGGCCTGCCCCTACGTAACGCCCGGCGATAAATTCGGCCTGGGCAGCCTGGCATTCGTGGCCCGGAGCCAATCGGTCAATTTCGCGTCGAGTTCTTTTACCTTCTCCGGCATCTTTTCCGAGAGATCGTTTTCTTCCGACAGGTCGTCCTCGAGATTGAACAGTTCGAAAGTGTTGCCCTCGTATCGTTTGATGAGTTTCCAGTCGCCTGCTCGAATGATGCTGTAAGGTACGATCTTGCCGCGATAGTGTGGGAAGTGCCAGAATATCGCTTCACGATCCAGATTATCGGTGCCGTTGGATTTTAGATGCCCCAGGAGCGAGACGCCGTCAATATCACGGTCTTGCGGCAAAGAAACACCGGCCGCTTCGCAAATGGTCGGGAAGTAATCGACGCTGGTTACCGGCTCGTGGCTTATTGTGCCGGCTTTTATTACCTTCGGCCAGCGGACGATCAGAGGTTCACGAATTCCACCTTCGTACGGATAGCCTTTGCCCGCACGCAGAGGAGTATTGCTCGTTATGCCCATCAGCCCTCCATTGTCGCTGGTGAAGAAAACAATCGTGTTTTCTGCCATGCCGAGCTCGTCGATCTCAGAGATGATTTTGCCCACGGCATCGTCAACGCTCTGGATCATCGCGGCGTACATCGGATTATTCTGGTTTGTCGGCTCTTTGGCCTTGTACCTGGCGACTACATCTTCTTTGCCCTGGATGGGCGTGTGTACCGCGTAATGGGCCATATACAGGAAGAATGGCTTATCTTTATGGCTTCGAATAAAGTTGACCGCTTCATCCGCTTCGCGGTCGGTCAGGTACTCGCCGTCACGACGGGGACTTAGTGTCGGTATTGATCCCTGTCGATTTCGAGAATAGGGGTCGAAATAGCTGGGCGGCTGGCCGAAGTCACAACCGCCGATATTGAAATCGAATCCCTGCTTGTCGGGGTACCAGTCATCGGCGCCGAGATGCCATTTCCCGATATGGCACGAAGTATATCCTGCGGGTTTAAGTGCTTCTGCGATGGTAATCTCTTCAAGCTCCATCCATAGTGCGTTGGGTGGACATAAAAGCTTTTTATCTTTACCGCCGACGTAATCGGTGGGATTCTTCTTGTTATCGGGTATTGCGCCTCCCTGAAATCGAGATCGGATCCAGTCGGTCACGCCGAGACGCGCCGGGTAGCGTCCCGTCATTA
>JBARRE010000524.1:0-1513 GCA_049644065.1 Sedimentisphaerales bacterium
CCAGGCCCAGATGCGATTTACGATGTTGCGCGCGAACCACGGATTTTCCGGAGCTATCAGCCAATCAGCGAAGACCTCGCGTGGGTCGCGGTCCGGCGGAATCCGAACTGTCTCGCCATCGGGAAAAACAGCCTCAAGAGGCTCGGTCTGTGCCGGGTCCAGGTAAACAATTTCTTCCTTCCACTCGGCCGTCAGCTTGTACGCTACGCGGGAAAAGAAAGCCTCCATGCCGGAACGACGAGCTTCGGGCCAACTTTCCAGACGTACCCCCATGAACGTAAGGGCCACGGCTCCGGTAATAGCAGGCGGCTCCTGGCCCTGAATCGCACGATAGAAATTCACCTGCGGCACGCGAAAATTGCTGCCGCTCGAAGTGAGCATATCGCGGACAAATTGATCGTAAGGCATATTCCGGCGAATCGCATCGTGAATCCAGCGATGATAAGCCTGAACCGCATTAGGCCAGAGATTGATGGGGAACTCGGCCTTGACCCGCAGCAGATCGCACCACTTCAGCGACCAATAGTCGGCAAACTCATCCCGTCTCAACAACTCGTGAATCAGCGCCGCACGCTTGCGGGGACTGCGATCCTGCAGAAAGTCGCGAACCTCCTGCGGCTCGGGCAACGTGCCGATTACATCCAGATATACACGCCGGATAAAGACCGCATCGGAACAGAGGTTTGCCGGTTCGATTCCCTTGCTGCGAAATGTTTTCATCACCAGGGTGTCGATACGGTTGTTCGCTACATATTCACCGCTATTTTCAAATTGTACAAAGCGCGCATCACTCGGACGATGCTGGGCACAAAGAGGGACACAAATAGCAAGTATCTGGAGTAAGACAACTATGGGGCTTTTTACTCTCGGCATTCGAGTTATTTCCATTGAAAAAGACTTCATAAGAGCCATCTATAATAATGCTGTGCGGCGTAAGGTGGATTTATCTGAAATTTTCCATACTAATTACGATTAAGTATTTCTATAAGCTTCCAACATAATCAGGCTAACAAATTCATGTCATATTGTCAATAGATTTTACCGTGAGCAACAAGCAATATCATGGCATCTGCCTTTTAGATTTGTTATCTTATGGCAAAATTGGGCTTAATCACATTTTTTGTGTTCTGAAGTGAAAGGTATCCCATGTACAAATATTTGTTCTTGTTTACACTTTGCTCTTTAATCTTTGCCAATTCCTCATCCACAAAAGCTGAAGACTGGCCGTCTTTCATGCGTGAGAAACACAGAAGCGGCGTCACCGGTGAGCGGCTTGAGCTTCCGCTGAACGAATCATGGGTGTTCAAGGCATCGCATCGACCTCAGCCCGCATGGCCGGGACCGGCAAAGCAGGATTTCTGGCACCGGCAGTTCAACCTCAGATCGACTGTAACATATGACAGGGCATTTCACGTCGTAGGAGTGGGCGATACCATATACTTCGCCTCATCGGCGGATGATAAAATCTATGCGCTGAACTCGATGACCGGACATGAGCGTTGGACGTTTTTCA
>JBARRE010000525.1:0-1994 GCA_049644065.1 Sedimentisphaerales bacterium
TGGGGGTGGAGCGATGGAGAATTAATATCGAATATTGAACAAGGAATTTGGAATATCGAAGTTTTTGGAAATCTTCTGCGGGGACTATGGGCCATCCCCAAGCTGCGCTTGAGGCTGCCACCCGGCCGCGCAGGTTGGATAGTAATGCCCCGGCGACGGGTGCCCCCGGCGCGCCGGGACTAAATGGTTCGACAGGCTCACCATCAAAATTAACAATGATCCGCCAAAAGGCTAAGGGCTTTCGGTATTGGTTGCCGATGTAGCGGTAGATAAGGATAGGAAATGAAAGGATTGCCGCTATGTCTCATCACTGGCCCTCGGAGACCGAGTTCACCACCGTGAAATTAGATGTTGAGGATCGCGTGTGTTCTGTCTGTGATCGCCGGATGCACGTGTGTGATCACCGCCATCATCGGGTGTACTCGTTTCATGGTCCCTTGCATCTGATAAGCCGATTGGTTCGTTGTCCAGAGCCGGCCTGTATTTGTCACCACCGCACATTTAGTCCAGAAGCAGAGTACAGCATTACCATGCCATGGTGGGTGATCGACTGGGAGGTCTTCGCCTGGATAGGTCATCGCCGATTTGCCCGTCATTGGTCGGTGGCTCAGATTCGAGCTGAACTTGGGGATAGTTACCAAATAGATCTCTCGGATGACGCTATCGAGAATTCGATTCAGCGCTACCAGACCATGTTGGCCGCACGAGAACAGGACCCAAAGATCCTGGCCGAGGAATACCGCGATGTTGATGATTTGGTTCTCTGCATCGATGGCCTGCAGCCAGAGAAAGGCCACGAAACCCTCTATGTTGTACGGGAATTACGTCGTAAACGTGTATGGTTTGCCGAGTCCCTGATATCTAGTTCGGCCGCCGAGGTAGGTCGGCTCATTGTCCAAGCCCGACAATGGGCTCAGCGATTGGGTCTTCCTGTTCGTCTGTGGATTTCGGACAAACAAGAAGCGTTTGTGAAGGGCATCCGGAAGGAATTCGCTGGGGTGCCCCATCGTTACTGCGACAACCATTTCCTGCGGGATCTGGCCAAGCCGCTGCTGGAACAGGATAGCCACGCCAAGGTCACGATGCGCAAGAAAGTCCGTGGATTGCGGAGTATCGAACGTGATGTACTGGAACAGCGTCACAAGCGAGCGGTCCAGGAGCAGGCCCCGGTCCAACCGCCTAAAACCAGCGAGCCCGTTGCGGGCCAGGATAACAGATCGGAGAATGACTTGGCCAGACAGGTAGAAGCAGAACAGATCATGTTGGATTATTGCACGGCGACACGGGGCATAGTGAACAATGACCAAGGCGGTCCCTTGGGGCCGCCAGGATTGCGCATGGCCGAGTCTCTCCAGCAAGTACGCAACTCCATCCAGCGCAACTTAGACGCCCAAAAAAAGGGCTAATCGATAAGCATCTTCTACGGCTGGCCGGATGCATCGATCGCGGCCTCGAACAGGTCCAAGCGGTGCAAGCGCAACTTCAATCTCACCTCGAAGACGTGCGCCAGGTAGCAGCCACACTGGATCCGACGACCGGCTCCATCGATGAGCGTAAAGGGACCTTTGGGTCCCTTCAGCAAACGTTGGAACAAGACAACCATCCGATCCGCCAACATATGGCCAAGACGATGAGCAGTTTCGCCCCCGGTCTGTTTGTCGGCGGTGACGATCTTGATCTGCCCACAGACAACCTTGATTTGGAGAGATGGTTTCGCAATCCGAAAGGCCATGAACGTCGTATTCACGGACATCATCATGCAGGTGTGCGAATCGTACAGGAGGGTCCCACACTTGTACTGGTTCTCGATGCCCACCTAAGGCATCCGCGAGTCTTTACCCATCAGCAACTGCGACCCTATGCCAAGGAGAAGCCGCCAGCCTGTCAGCGAGACGCTATCCACCGCCGCGTCATCATGCGAAAAGCCCGCTCCAAGAAGACACTCCCACAGCTACTGCAAGACCTCGAACAGCCATACTATGACTCGTCATAGC
>JBARRE010000526.1:0-4416 GCA_049644065.1 Sedimentisphaerales bacterium
ACATGAATGGCACCGCGGTGCCGCCGTTAAACGAATGGGTGCACATTGCCTGCGTGTATGACGTCAATAACATGGCGTACATTTATATTAATGGAGAGGTTGACAGAGAAAGAGGCACTACGGGGACAATAGCAGCCACCGATGCCAGTGTGTATTTGGGAACCAGAAGCAACACTGCTGGTACCGAACCGGACAGTTGGAATGAATCTTTTTTCGATGGTATGCTCGATGATGTGAGATTCTATGACCATGCACTGGAGCAGACGAAACTTGAATCAATTATGGCAGGTGAAGAAGAATTGCCAAGTCCTCTTGCTTTGATGCCGGCACCTGCTGATGGGGAAATCCTTAAAGAAACATGGGCAACCCTGAGCTGGGAGCCAGGATACTTTGCAGCCTCGCATGATGTCTACTTTGGTGATAATTTTGACGATGTAAATGACGGGACAGGCGAGACATTCCGAGGCAACCAAGGCGAAACGTATATTTTTGTCGGCTTCCCCGGATTCCCTTTTCCAGATGGTCTCGAACTCGGCACAACGTACTACTGGCGCATCGACGAGATCAATGATGTGGACCCGAACAGTCCCTGGAAAGGTGATGTTTGGAGTTTCTCGATTGCTCCTAAAACTGCTTATAATCCCAATCCTCCTGATGATGCCGAATTTGTAGATCCAAACGTGGAGTTAAGCTGGTCGGCTGGTTTCGGGGCCATATTGCACACGGTATACATTGGCGATGATTTCGACGATGTAGACAATGCGACCGGAGGAAGCCAACAAGGCACTACAACCTACAAACCCGGTCCGCTTGGATTGGAGAAGGTTTATTACTGGCGAGTCGATGAATTTGATGCTGCCGCCACGTATAAGGGCGATATCTGGAGCTTTACAACAGTCAACTTCCTTGTTGTGGACAATTTCGAAGATTACAACGATTATCCACCCGACGATATTTTTAGTTCGTGGAAAGACGGATATGGTATCGAAACGAATGGTGCTTTGATTGGCTATGATGAGCCGGATATTGACGCCGGAGAACATTTCGTTGAGACTACGATTGTCCATAGTGGGGATCAGTCAATGCCGTATTTCTATAACAACGTAGGCACAGCAAATTATTCAGAAGCAGGCAGGACGTTAGATGGTTCTGGGCGCGACTGGACCGCGGAAGGTGTAGTCGAATTGTCGCTGTGGTTCAGGGGGCTTCCGGCATCCGTCGGCAGCTTCGTGGAAGGACCGGTTGGCACCTATACGATAACAGGCTCCGGGTCTGATATCTGGGGCACCTCAGATGAGTTCCACTTCGCCTTTAAGCAACTCGAAGGTATCGGCTCGATTACAGCAAAGGTCGAGAGCGTCAGTGATACAAATCCGTGGGCCAAGGCCGGCGTGATGATTCGCGAGTCGCTCGAACCGGGCTCGAAGCACGCCATTGTGTGTCTCACACCCGGTAACGGAATCGCTTTCCAGGGTCGTCTCGATACGGATAGTGACAGCTTCAACACAGACCTAAGTGGGATAACCGCACCGTATTGGGTGAAATTAGAGCGCCAATTATCCGGTGACTTTATAGCTTACCATTCGACTGATGGGTCTACCTGGGAGATACTGGCCATACAGGAGAGAATCCTGATGGATAAGAATGTCTATATTGGTTTGGCAGTGACGGCCCATAATGCCGAAACGATGTGTAAGGCCATATTCTCCAACGTCACGATCGCTGGTACGGTTGGTTCGCAGTGGACGAACCAGGATATCGGCATAATCAGCAACGATGCCGAGCCGATGTATGTGGCTGTATCCAATACCGCCGGTGATACTGCTGTAGTGTACCACGATGATCCTAATGCAGCACAGATAGACACCTGGACGGAGTGGGTAATCCCTCTGCAGGAGTTTGCGGAACAGGGTGTGGATCTGACCGATGTCGACAAGATTGCTATTGGCTTCGGCACTAAAGACGATATGACTACTGTTGGCGGTTCAGGTACAATGTACTTTGACGATATCCTGCTGTATCGGCCTCGATAGGTTGACATTGAGAATTTCAGCTTCGAGCTGCCCGGCATTCGGCATAGAGCTCAATGAAACCGTGTTAGTGGGCTAATCCGGCTTTTTGCCAAATTGCTCTCTAAGGAGTCTGTAACGGCCCTATAATAAAGCCAAAGACAGTCTCATCAGGAGATTTTCCTTGACGCCAAAGCACATAATCTGGTATAAATAACATTGTTAGTATCTGTGAGTTCTCGGCCTTGCAGCCGAAATGTTAATAGGATATTTCAGACTTTTCTCTTCAATTAGCAATTCTCATCAAGCTTTTGAAGGAAGGAGGTGGAGTCAAGCCGTAAAGCATTGTCACGAGCGGACAAAGGTACATATTTTGAAAGCGACGACTATTATCGGTCGTTTTATATACAGCCAAAGCATGGTCAATCGTTCAACTTTTTGAAGGAGGTGTTTTATGTGTAAGAAATTGTTTTGTTTAACCTGTCTTTTTGTAGTGCTGAGTGTGGCGGGTAACGCCACGGCCCAGATCCTGGTGCACTATAAGCTCGATGAAACGTCCGGCAATATCGCCGTTGACTCAAGCGGCAAAGGCAACGACGGCATAATCGGCGCCGAACCGAACTGGGTGGAAGGCTGGATCGACGGGGCGCTGCAATTCAGCGCCGCCGACGCCAACTGCATTACTCTGCCGGCAAGCACAATGGGACTGCGTTCGGATACGGGTACTGTGGCGTTCTGGGTGAATATGACGGAGGTAGCCGGGGGTATCAACACGATATGGTGGGGCGGCGACAATACCACCGGCGGCGGTTTCGGCCCGGAAAACGAAATGCACATACACGTCGAAACCGCTGTAGCAAACATTTGGATTGGCGGTGAGTTCGGATTCTATCTTCGTGGGGATCCCAATAATGTCCACCTTCATTCCGATCCCAACAAAGGTGACACTGCGGGAAATGAACCAAACACTCCGGTTTTATTGGATGATGGTTTATGGCACCACATTACCACTACATGGGGCAACGAAGACGGCAATGTAAAGCTGTATTATGACGGTAAATTATTACATGAAATCCCCTATGACTGGACAAACATCAGCTATCCGCTAACCAACATATTTATAGGCCAGATGGCGAACGCCGGGCGCGTTTTCAACGGCCTGCTCGACGAAGTGCAAATCTACGGCGGGGCTTTGACGGCCGATGAGATTCAGATTATTATGGCGGGCGGTGAAATCCTCAATCTTAAGGCGGCCCTGCCGGAACCCGCCAACCAGGTAACGGAAGTACCCCGTGACACTGCTCTTGGCTGGATGGCGTCGGACAGGGCGGACACGCATAATGTGTACTTCGGAGCAAATTTAGATGATGTCAACGAAGCCAGCGTAGATGATCCGAGGGGTGTTCTCGTGGGGGAAAATCTGGCTGATAATACTTACGATCTGCCGGACCTTCTCGAATTCGACAAGACCTATTACTGGCGGGTCGATGAAGTCAATGCTCCGCCCGAATCCGAAATCAACAGAGGTAACATCTGGAGTTTTACGACAGTCAATTTCGTTGTTGTAGACGATTTCGAAGGTTACACCGACTATGCACCGGACGATATTTTCACTACGTGGAAAGACGGATACGGCACCGATGATAACGGCGCTTTGATTGGTTATGATGCGCCGGATATCGATGCCGGCGAGCATTTCGTTGAGACCGCGATTATCCACGGCGGCAAACAGTCAATGCCGTATTTCTACAACAACGATATGAAATACTCGGAAGCTTGGAGGTCACTGGATTCAGTCCGTGACTGGAGTGGTGACGATATCGTGAACTTGTCACTGTGGTTTAGAGGCAATCCGGCGTATGTCGGCGGCTTCGTGGAGGAACCGGCCGGCACCTATAAAATAACCTCGACCGGCACGGATATCTGGGGCGGCTACGACGAGTTCCACTTCGCCTTCAAGCAAGTTAACGGCGCCGTCAAAATAATAGCAAAGGTCGATAGTCTGGAGAACACACAGGAGTTCGCCAAGGCCGGCGTGATGATTCGCGATACGCTGGATGCGGATTCCAAATATGTCGGTGTGTTCGTAACCCCTGAAAACGGCGTCCGGTTCCAGTATCGTAACGCCGTCGGCGGTGTCACGGAGAGAGAATTCGTGGAAGGCATTACCGCGCCACAGTGGGTCAGATTAGAGCGCACGACAGGCGGACTTGTCAGGGCGTATTATTCGGCGGACGGCACCACGTGGGAGCGGTTCACTCTGGTGCAAGCCTCCATGACAATGCCCGTTTACACAGGCCTGGCGGTGACCAGCCATGATATTAATCTGACTTGTGAGGGTGTATTCTCCAATGTCAGTTTCCCCGACACAAATGTCGATGAGCAGTGGACCGACCAGGACATCGGC
>JBARRE010000527.1:0-1877 GCA_049644065.1 Sedimentisphaerales bacterium
GAGGCCGACTCGCAAAAACAGACAGTCGGTATCCGTATCGAAGAACACGTCGGGCAAGTTACTCTCGACGGCAATAAAATCACAGCTAAAAAAGCCATTGACGACCGGCGCCATGAGAAATAACAGCTCGCTTAGGAGAACGGTATATGAGAAATTTAAAATCAAAGTCGACGCCCTTAGGCCGGTTATCTTTCCTGATAATTCTTTTCTGCTTTGTTCCGGTATTTGACACTGCTATCCGGGCCGACACTACAACAATAAACAACGCCAAGAAAAAAGGCTATATCACAATCGCCACGATTGGCTCTGGCCCGACATCGGTTGCCGCCGACACTGAGCCGCAGAAAGTCGTTGAAAAAATGATCGCCCACTGGAAAAGACAATTCGCACAGGTTCTGCCGGACCGGCCCGATTTGATTGTCGTTCCGGAGGCGTGCGACCGTCCGGGCGGATTCAGCGCTGAGAGGCTGCTGGAATACTACAAAGTTCGCAAAGATCAGGTGCAGCAATTCTTTGCCCGCACCGCGCGCGAGAATAACTGCTATATCGTCTATTCGGCGTATCGAGTTATGCCGGACGGCAGCCGGCGGAATTCGAGCGTTTTGATCGACCGAAAGGGAAACGTCGCCGGCATTTACAACAAAAATCATCCGACGATCGGCGAGATCGAAAACGGGACGCTCTGCGGCAAAGAGGCCCCCATCTTCGACTGTGATTTCGGCCGGGTCGCAATGGCGATCTGCTTTGACCTGAATTTCGATGAATTAAGATTGAAATACGCAAAGGCCAGGCCGGACCTTATCATTTTTTCATCGATGTACCACGGGGGACTGATGCAGAGCTATTGGGCTTATTCCTGCCGGTGCCATTTTGTCGGCGCTATCACCGGCAGCGCGACACCGTCTGAAATTCGCAATCCCATTGGACAGATCATCACGTCAACCACGAATTACTTTAATTTTGCCGTCGCCAGGGTGAACATGGATTGCGAGCTGGCGCACCTGGATTATAACTGGGAGCGGCTGCGTAAACTGAAAGCTAAATACGGGCCCAAAGTCACAATATCCGACCCGGGGTGCCTGGGTTCGGTTTTGATATCAAGCGAGCACGAGACGATCAGCGTTGAAGAAATGATTAAAGAATTTGAAATCGAAATGTTGGATGATTACTTTGCCAGATCGCAGGAATATCGGCACAAGCCGGGAAACATGGAAAAGTAGGAGATACACGCAATGAGAATCCCAAAGACAATAATAACACTGTTGATAGTTCTTTCTCTAACATTGGCCGCGACTGCGACCGCCACGGAGAATTGGCTCCAGTTCAAGTATGATTCCCGGCATTCGGGTAACGTACCGGACAGAAGCGTGACAACTCCTCTCGGTCTTCTTGGCGCCGTTCCCCTGACCGATGCCGTATTTACTGCGCCAGTCGTTGCGGACGGACGGGTGTATGTAGTGGACGGCTCAGGAGTCGCTTTCTGCATCGATGCGTCCACGCTCGATGTTTTGTGGAAATTCGATACCGGAGCCGACAAAACCAACTGCAATAACGTCTCGTCGCCGGCCATCGCCGGGCGCTACCTGCACATCGGGACGATGACAGGATCTTATTTTGTGTTAGATAAAAACAGTGGAAACGTGGTCAAGAACATTCCATGCGGCGAGCCGATTCTCAGTTCCCCCGTCGTTGCCGACGACCGGGTATATTTCGCCACGTTGGGCTCGCAAATCTATGCCCTCGAATCCGACGGTAAAGTCTGCTGGATCTGGGACTTCGTCAAGGAGGTTCTTGGCTTCAATGGCAATCGCTGGAGTGGGGAAGAGTGGTGCAAACACAAATCCGGAAGGGTAACATGGCGCGACCAGTTTTGCTGT
>JBARRE010000528.1:0-8518 GCA_049644065.1 Sedimentisphaerales bacterium
CTGACCTTTTGCATCTGGAAGCATTTCCAAACACTAAACATCGGTCGATTGCAGTGGCCCACCTTTAGGCGCTTTTTACAGCTCTAAGATGTGCTCCTTCTGGCCCCCTTTTCGGCGCTTTTCGCCACTTCTGTTTGAACCTTCAGCTTTTCCTCTGTTTGTTTGATTGTTGCGGCATACACTTCGGCATTTTTATCCAACTCTGCTTTGACTGCTGCGATAACCTCAACAGTCTCGGCTTCAATTCTGGCACGCTCCTCTGTCCCAGTCCTGAGCTGCTTCTCGAGCTTAACCCTTGCCGTCGCTTCTTGACTGGCGATTTTTTCTGCTTCAAGCCTGGCTGTGGATTCGGATTCAGCCTTTGCTTCGGCTCTGGTTATTTCTTCGGCTTGAGACTCCAGCTTTTGCTCAAGTTCTTTTATTGCAGCAGCATGCAACTCAGCTTCTTCTGTGGCCCTTGCTTTGGCAGCCGATACTGCCTCTGCATATTCGGCCTCAATTATGGCTCGCTGCTTTGTTTGGGCCTCAGCTTCCTGCCGAGCCTTCAACCGCGCTTGCGTTTCAGCCTTTAACTGTTCTTCCAAGGCAGCGTATGCCTGAGCCTGGGCCTGAAGTTGTGCTTCAGTCTTTGCTCTTTCTTCGGTTTGTTCCCGCCCTTCTGTGATTAGCGCAGGCTCTTCCTTGATTTGCTTCCGCTCTTTTTCTGTAGATGGCTCACTTTCTTTGACCTTTTCCTTGACCTTTTCTACAATCACTTCGGCTTTAACAGGTTGATTTGGCTCAAATGATTCATCAGCCGATTTAGTCTCCGTCACGGCCTGTTTCCCCTCAGATATGGCAATGCGTGCGTTCGCCAATAACTCGTTAAGCTGCTCACGCTCAGCAGCGGTTAAATAATTCTGGAAGATACGTGCTCGACGGAAGGATCGTTCTGCTTCGGTGAAGAGATCACGCCGATACTGTTGTTTTCCAACTTCCATCCATTTTAAGGATGCCTGGCGGAGAACATTTTGTTTGCCGGCCTGGTTTTCCTGGGATAAAGCTGTAACCGACAGTGACATTGTCAGCAGGAAAACCAATGCCAAAATGCCCGACAGAAACTTTTTGTCAAGAGACTTTATCATAAACTTTGAACTCATTGCCTTAACTTTCATTTAAATTACATACAATTACATTCAACGCTAACCTTGTCGAATCCCTTGCTGACCTGAAAATACGCGAGCAATAATGGTGACCCTCCTGTAAACCACGCATTTCGATTTTTGACGTGGTTGCCCGTGATATATCCTAATAAATGATTATAACAAGTAAGTAGGACAAAAGTCAAGTTTTTTTTGGTCCATTCTTGGGATGTCCTACGGGCGATTGACAAGCGCATATGTCCCTTCGACTATTTTCAGAGCTTGCCTGCCGAACGGGGCTTCGGCTCATTCAGGCGTCTCAGGGCTTGATTATCCAGAAGAAGGAGCCGATTAACATCGCCACTGCTATCCAACCGGCGACGAAGCCAACAACGCCTATAAAGCTCGGTTTGGGAATCTCAAAATCAGGGTGCTTAAACCAGAGGCGGCGTGGTGCCGGCACGGTTCCATCAGGAAGGGTAAAAGGCGTGGTTTCCGGTTCGTTAGGAGCGATAGGAGTCCGCAGACATTCATAGAAGCTGTCCAGTTTTTTCTTCTCAACCGGCTTAGTGACCAGACTGACAACAATAGCTGTGATAAAACCGGCGGAGATGTACAGGATCATTTGCCAGGGCAGATAAAGCTTACCTTCGAACAGCATGAAGGCAGGCAGTTTCCCTGCAAGTGTCGCGTCGAAGTCCCACAAGACAGTACCGAGTATCTCAATCCTGCTGGTAAACAGAAGCACCGCAAAGCTCAACAGAGTCGATATCCATGCAGCTATCGATGTAGCACGCCGCCAGAAAAGTCCCAGCCAGAATGGAATGGCCATCATCGCCGAGACCTTCCAGAATATTTCAAGGCCTTCCACAACGCTTTCGAGGCTGAACGCGAAAAAGACGCCGGCTAAAACAACAATCCCTGCGACAACACGCCCGACGATGGTGTAATGCCTGTCCGGCTTGTTTTTAACCAGAAGAGAACGGTAGATATTTTCGGTAAATAATGCCGACGAAGAGACCATGAAAGCGTCACAGGAGCTCATTACAGCAGCCAGCATCGAAGCAATGAACAAACCAACAAGTCCGGGCGCGATCGTAGGCAGCAGAGTGTGAGCCATAAGACCGTACACATGGTCGACATCGACGTCCTTGTCGGCATAGAGCCCAACGGCACAGAGTCCCGTAAGTACCCATGCAATAGTGCATACCCGTTTGAATAGTATGCCGCACATCACACCTACACGACCTTCCATTTCGGTTTTGCCGGCGGCGGCCAGGCCCATGTTGTGGGGTTGGGTCACCCAGCCCAGCAAGGCATTGAACGAGATGACCGCAATATAAAATGCTGTGATTCCGGCTGGAGCAACGATCTTGAACATATCCGGATTCTGTATGCTTTCACGCAGGCCCGCCATCCCTCCTACAGCGGATAGAGCGAAGGGCAGAATCAAAAAAGAAAGAACAATGGTGAGTATCCCCTGGACAAAATCCGTCAGGATGGCAGCACTCAGGCCGCCCGCGATACCGTAGATGATGAAGATTACCGTCATCGCGCAGATGGCAATGTTCGGATTGATCTGTCCCCCCGATACCGCTGTGATCATGGCGGTGCTGCCTTTGAGCATCACGCCGATATTAACCGTTAACTGCAGCATCCCCACCACGGCGTACAGGCCGGCCACACTACTGTTATATCTGGCGAAGAAATAATCCCCCGTGGTAACAGCGCGCATTCGCCTGAATATCGGAGCCAGCCACCAGAAGAAAGGTGTTACAAACAGCCACAACCATTGGTACCAGATACCCGATGCACCGGAGTGATAGGTTTTTGCGGCCACGCTGACAGCCTGGTCTGAATGGGTGCCGGTGCCAAACGTGAAGAACATCATCATAATCTTGCCGAACTTTCGGTCACCGATGAAAAAACTTGCAGTGTTACGTACACGCCTGGCGGCTGATATCCCGATTACTGCAATCAACACAAGATAGAAGGCTATGACCAACCAGTCAATCCAACTGACTCCAAGCATGATTTCCTAATCCTTTCCCGATTCCTTGCCGCACCTGCATTTTCAGACGAAACTAATATTTCCGGTTATTATCTTCTGAACTCAAATATACCCGAAGATGTTTCATGCGTAAGGGACAAATATATCGGATTTGACATCGAAAGCAACAAAACAATGGCCAGCGTTGTCGACAAGGAAAAAAAGACAGATTTACAGCCGTGAGGACAGAGATTGACAGGGTGAAGGAATCCTATGGTCACTTGACAAGCGCGTGCCGTATTGTAATATTGTAATATCGAATGTCGGGAGTGATTATTTGCTGATCGGACGGTGTACGATATTGTAGTAATAGAGGAATTTATACCAGAGTTGTGGTTCAGAATCCGACTAATATATTTCAGATGATTGGAGTGGATATGAAGTACTCATTAAAGGGCATGCTCTTCACGCTTTGTATTGTGGTTTCAATTTATCCGATGGTAAGTGCCGATGACGGTTACGAACTCTGGATGTCCTACAGAAAGCTGGATGATGCAGCGATATTGGAAGAATACCGGCAAGCTTTTTCATCTATTGTAATTGAGGGCGATTCCGAAACGCTCGGCATTGTTCGAGAGGAAGTGCAAAAAGGACTTGAGGGACTTTTAGGAGTCGATGTGCCTGTACGCAGTACGCTTTCCAAAAGTGCTGCTCTTGTGATTGGCACGCCGGCGCGGTCTCAGGTCATACAGGAATTAGACTTGTCCGATGAGCTGGCTCCTTTAGGGCGTGAAGGATTTTTGATTCGGTCGGTCAAGGTTAAAGGCATTCCATCAATAGTCATTGCGGCAAATGAGGATGTTGGTCTTTTGTATGGTTCTTTTCATTTGTTGAGACTTATACAAAATGGGCAATCCCTGGCGAACGCACACATTTCCTCCAAGCCTCGAATTCAATACCGGCTCTTGAACCACTGGGACAATCTGGACCGCTCAGTAGAGCGAGGTTACGCGGGCAAGTCGCTGTGGAAATGGGATGAACTGCCCGGAACCGTAGATACTCGATACAAAGATTATGCCCGTGCGAACGCTTCTCTTGGCATCAATGGAACGGCGGTAAATAACGTTAATGCCAATCCCATTTTCCTGAAGGCCGAATATATTACCAAACTCAAAGTGCTGGCCGATGTGTTCAGGCCTTACGGCATCAGGCTGTTTGTCTCCGTTCGTTTTTCGTCCCCACTTAAGCCGGCATCGAATAGAAATAGCCGACGGGGCGGCATCGGTTCCCTGGAAACGGCCGACCCTTTGGTTCCTGATGTTCGGCGCTGGTGGAAGGAAAAGGTCAAAGAGGTCTATCAATCTATTCCCGATTTCGGCGGATTTCTGGTAAAGGCCAATTCCGAAGGCATGCCCGGTCCACAGGATTACAAAAGGTCCCACGCCGATGGCGCCAATATGCTGGCCGAAGCGCTGGCTCCCTATGGCGGCATAGTAATGTGGCGCGCTTTTGTATATGACGCCGACGTCGATCCTGACCGTGCCAAACGGGCTTACAAGGAGTTCGTTCCTCTCGATGGACAGTTCCGTGCCAATGTCTTTGTTCAGCCCAAGAATGGCCCGGTGGACTTCCAGCCTCGCGAGCCGGTCCATCCCTTGTTTGGGGCCATGCCCAAGACACCTTTAATGCTGGAGCTGCAGATTACCCAGGAGTACCTGGGACATTCGAAGCATCTGGTTTTTCTGGCGCCCATGTGGAAAGAATGTTTAGATTTTGACACATATGCAAAGGGAAGTGACTCTCATGTTTCAAAAGTCCTGGATGGTTCCCTGCACAATTACTCCATGACCGGGATTGCGGGCGTGGCCAATGCCGGATCGGACCGCAATTGGTGTGGGCATTTGTTTGCCCAGGCCAACTGGTATGCATTCGGCCGCTTGGCCTGGGACCATGACCTGTCCAGTGAGACGATCGCCGAAGAATGGATTCGCATGACCCTGAGCGGGGATAGCGACGTTGTCGGGACGATCAAGGAAATGATGATGGGATCGCGGGAGGCGTGCGTTAACTATATGACTCCGTCAGGACTCCACCATATTATGCAGGCCGGCTTTCATTACGGCCCACAGCCAGGTTATGCAAAATCATCACGATTGGATTGGACCAGCGTTTATTATCATCGCGCCGACAGTGCCGGTTTGGGATTTGATCGAAGTTCATCCGGGAGCAACGCGACAAGCCAGTATTTTCAGCCCTGGCGGGAGCAATTCGATAAGATAGAGACATGTCCCGAAGAATATCTGCTTTGGTTCCACCACGTTCGGTGGGACCACAAAATGCAGTCGGGCAGGACGTTGTGGGAAGAGCTGTGCTACAGATACTATACGGGAGTCGATTATGTAAAAGCGATGAGACGGACATGGGCTGGCCTGGAAAAGCATATCGACCGGGATATATACCTGCATGTTCAGGAAAAACTGGCCACACAGGAAAAGGACGCCATCATTTGGCGAGATACATGTCTGGATTATTTTCAAAAAATCAGTAAAATACCCGTACCTTAAGATAATTGAAATATTGATCTTCAATACATATAACTGTTCTAAATCATTAAACTAAAGGAGTCACAAATGAATCTTGAACAGCAAAAGCTCTCCATCAAGGAGAAAGTCGGCTATAGTGTGGGTGATACGGCATCAAACATATTTTTTCAAACCTTCATTTTATTCATCACCATCTTTTATACGGATGTATTTGGTATTACCGCCAAAGCAGTGGGAACCATGTTTTTAGTAACCAAAATCTGGGATGCAGTTAACGACCCGATAATGGGTATCATTGCAGATCGAACGAACACCAGATGGGGGAAATTCCGACCCTATTTACTTTGGTTTGCCATACCAATGGGAGTACTCGGAGTATTGACCTTCACTACACCTGAATTAAACTCCGCCGGTAAGCTTATATACGCTTACATAAGTTATACATTGCTGATGATGGCCTATACGGCCATTAATGTACCATATTCTGCAATAATGGGTGTTATGACATCTAACTCCAATGAACGAACCGTAGTATCCTCCTTCCGATTTGTGGCTGCTTTTGTAGGACAGCTCATCGTTCAATACTCTGTCTTGAGGTTGGTCGATATATTCGGAGAAGCCAATGAAGCACGGGGCTGGCAATGGGCCATGGGTATCCTTTCTGCGTTAGCGGTAGTTCTGTTTTTCATTACTTTCGCTTCGACCAAAGAGCGCGTTCAACCTCCAAAGGGACAAAAAACCCCATTCAAACAGGATCTCTCCGATTTGCTTTCAAATAGGCCATGGATATTGATCGGTAGTGCAACAGTCTTTCAACTTATATATATTTGCATGCGTGGCGGAGCCATCATGTACTATTTCAAGTATTTTATACAAGATCAACAGATGACATTGTTTGGAAAAGATTATAATTTTTCCTATACGGGTCTGTCATCCTCATTCCTGATGGCAGGAACTGTCATGACTATCATAGGAGTCGTTCTGGCCCCGTATATTAGCAAAATAATAGGCAAATCAATATCTTATGCCGGCTTTTTAGGTTTGGCGGGAATTTCTACAGGGCTGTTCTATTTTGTAGGTCCGCAGGATATCATTCTCATGTTTGTCCTTCAGCTAATTACATCGTTTGCCGTAGGGCCTGTGTCCGTATTACAGTGGGCCATTTACACTGATACGGCCGATTATTCGGAATGGAAAAAGGGACGCCGAGCTACCGGACTTGTGATGTCTGCCTCATTGTTCGCGCTGAAACTTGGGATAGCTCTGGGCGTTTCAGCTTTGGCATGGATTTTAGCAGGTTACGGTTTTGTACCTAACGAAGAGCAAACACAAAGAGGGCTGTTGGGCATACGTATGGCCATGAGTGTTTACCCCGCAATTTTCGCTTTAATTGGCATGATCATTATGTTCTTTTATCCATTAAAAAAACATATGATGATGCAGGTCGAGAATGAACTGGTCGAACGCCGGCAACAACATAATGAATAAGGAGACGCAGATGACTTCTCCAAAATCGGTCTTGCCGATGGCATATTTTTTAGCGGAGCGTACTTCGATAAATATGACATAAGGGTCCGGATCAAAAGAACATTAATGATGGAGTTAAATATTAAAATGTATCGTTCATTACTATGCTTTTACATATTATTGTTCTCTCAGGCGGCATTTTCCCAGGTCAGGCTTCCACGTTTGCTAAGCGATGGAATGGTACTACAAAGAAGTAACAGTGTAAAGATTTGGGGATGGGCAGCTGCAGATGAAAAAGTGACAATAAACTTTAACGGCAAAACATATAATGACACAACCGGTAAAGACGGCAAATGGGCGGTAACGCTTTCTGAATTAAAAGCGGGCGGTCCCTACGACATGGAAATCAACGGCAGCAATCATATAACTCTTAAAGATATTCTGATCGGCGACGTATGGGTATGTTCAGGCCAGTCGAATATGGATCTGCCTATGGCACGGGTAGAAGAACGCTATGCTGATGTGATTGCAAATTCCAACAATCCGGCTATCAGACGGTTTTTTGTTTTCAAGAGGTATGATTTTAACACCCCGCAGGAAGACTTACAATCGGGTTACTGGGAATCCGTAAATCCTGAGAGTGTTCTGCGTTTTACAGCCACAGGTTATTTTTTTGCAAAAGCATTATACGAAAAATACAAGGTCCCCATCGGTTTAATTCATGCAAGTGTAGGTGGATCGCCCGCCGAAGCGTGGTTGAGCGAGGACGCCTTAAAAGAGTTTCCGATCCACCTCGAGACAGCGGGAAATTTTAAAGACAGTGCCTACCTCTATCAAATCGCTAACAAGGATAAAGCTGTCAGCGATGCGTGGTATAGCCTTTTGCAGCGAAAGGATAAAGGTCTGGCGGATGGCCAAAAGCCATGGTTTGATCCGACCTATGACGTCTCCGATTGGGCAATTATGAATGTGCCCGGCTACTGGGCAGACGAAAAGCTGGGGCATGTGAACGGAGTTGTCTGGTTCAGAAAGGAAATTAATGTCCCGGCTTCGATGACCGGCAAGCCGGCAAGGCTTTTACTGGGCAGGGTTGTCGATAGTGATAGAACTTATGTTAACGGCAAATTTGTCGGCAGTGTTTCATACCAATACCCGCCGAGAAAATATAATGTACCTGAAAACCTGCTTAAGGCGGGGAAAAATATCATTGTAGTCAGGGTCGTCAATAATACAGGCCGGGGCGGTTTTATTCCGGATAAGCCGTACCAACTCTCAGCCGCAGGCCGGACAATCGACTTAAAAGGCTCATGGCAATACAAATTAGGCGCAACTATGCAACCATTGCAGCCGAAAACTTTTATTGAGTGGCAGCCGTTAGGCTTATACAACGGAATGAT
>JBARRE010000529.1:0-1998 GCA_049644065.1 Sedimentisphaerales bacterium
AGGGTGCAAGTTCCGTTCTCGGTTCAGCGTCCTTGCCCCACGTCTTGCGTCCCGAAGTATTCTTGTTGTGACATACGACTACGTTCGGCTCTTTTGTCTCAAACGTCTCGTATGGATACTCTTTGAGTCCAAGTTTCTTTTCAAATAATCCCGGCTCACCACTGTGCTTCTTGGAAATGTTCCTGCCTTCTCGCTGCGACAGACAATCCAAGAGTATCTTCGTCGGTGCAATACACTGACTGAGTATAGGTCGTCTGCGATATGAATAAACCTCATCCCTATCGGCATGAAGCAGCCATCTATTCAAATTGTAAGCAAAACAATCCTTCGGCCTGTAATTGAAATGTTCCGGTACATACAGGCAATCATCCTCTACCAAAGCTACATATTCAGTTTTAACTTCTCTCAAGCCAACAAGAACCTGATTATAAATATTCTGTAAAGAAGCCCCAATTTCACCGATACAGATATTCTTGCCAAGTGCCATCGGTTTTTGGGACACGGAAACTATCGGGGCATTACATGTAAACTTCAACTGGTCGAGCACTTTGTCTCTGAACGTCTTATTGATTCTGTTGCTGGTGTAATATAGCAATGTCAAATCTGAAACTCTCTTTTCGAACTTTCCATCCCATGTCGGTACCGGAGAAAACTTTTCTATAAGCCATGAGAGCTGTCGTTTCTGCAAGGGCCATTTATCGTTCATCCATAAATTTTTTGAATATTCCCTCGCCTTATCAACCTGTCTCTGCGTGAGTTTCCAAGGCGCATGGGCACGCCACAGATGGGCGAACCACGTCTTTTTATTGACCACCTGCCGACCGCCGGAAAGCCACGTCTTGCACGCCAATTCAACACCCATCTGACCCCAATGACCATGTCCCTCATCCATGCCGCCAAGTTCCCAGAACCTTTCCCTGTGCATGAACCACGCAGCTCCCAGCGATGCCATTGTGTCGCAAATATCCCCCTTTCGCCACTCGGCCTCTTTGTATGCTCTGTATTCTTCACGAAATTCCTTTGCCGTTCGAGCATCATAATAATCTATCCTGAAAGGATGTTCTTTGGCATCGGGCGACCGAAAGAACATAAAATCTGTTTTCTTGCGCCATTTAGGTTCCCATTTTTCAGCATCTAACTGATATAATCGGGGGATTACCGTCCAGTCGTATTCACAGCAGGCGGCGAGCTTGACGTCAAATCCCTCATCGACGGCGCAATGAGCATCGAGCTTTAATATGTATTTGCCTGATGCAACTCGCGCGGCTTCGTTTATCGCCTGTCTTTGTCCCTTAGCCCGACAATTACGAATCTCGATAATTCTATCGTCATCAGGCAAAGAAGGTTCAGGCTGGTAGCCGTCGCAGACGACGATTATCTCAATATCACCTCTCGCATTGGAGAGAATATTCTCTATCGTCTTCGATAGATATATTTCATTTCGGGCCGGAATTAGAATACTGACTTTATCCATTATGGCCATACATCTCCTGCGCTTGCATTAAACAATATTGCCCTTCTTGTTACTCCCGCGGCGGTTGTGGCTATAATCACATCGCCATCGTCCCCAAAGCCTGTTCCATCCGAAAGCCAGATAATGCCGTAACCTTCGGACGGTTTCGTAGGGTCCGAGCTTCGCTCTTTAATTGCCAGGCCCGGCACAAAAAGTATTTGTTCTTTGTAGTTGAAATTCGTATTGTCCTCAGAAACAACTCCATTGGAATCAGTAAAGAGTACGGAACCCTCACCAAAACCTTCAAGAACCAACTCGCCGGAAATATTGACATCGTTAATATCAAGCTCGCCGGTAATATTCACATCGGAAAGATAAGTATTTCCAGTTACAGTCAAATCGCCGACTATATTTGCATCGTCCGCAACGTAAAGCTCGTTGGCAACATTGACATCGTTCACATCGAACCGCCCAAAGTCGAGATTGAGTTCGCCGACGTTAAACGTAAGCCACTGGTCGTTAGGATCGACGTCGAAGTACCCGTA
>JBARRE010000530.1:0-2076 GCA_049644065.1 Sedimentisphaerales bacterium
ACTGCTGTATAGCACCGACACGGCGCTCAGGTCGCACGCCTGCGTTGCCCTATCCTCCGTGCCGGCAAGAAGATAGTAAAATTATTGTCGGGCAAAAGCAACAGTGAGTTCCTATTCTTGACAGCAGTACTTGTAGATTTGCGATTCTGATGGTAGCTGACAAAGCGATATCTGAACATGAACACAGAAGTGAACGACTGAACCGCCTATGCAATATGAAAAAATTTACAGACAACTTCTTGCGTAGCCAATGTATGTTATACTGAAACTCAGAAACATTTTGATTCTTATACATCGTGCGGCAATTAGAGAATCCCAAAAACATGAGTACAAGAGAAAGTGAGGTAACACATGACCGTCACCCCTTTAGAAAAGGTGAGCGTTCTGGAAGTCCTTGTGTCCCCTGGAATCATTTCCGACCCTAACAGGCTCTTTGGCGCGCTGAGAATCGCTGGCCAGGGGAAAGAGAAGATATTGGAAATCATAGATGCAATTGAGTACGACCTGGAACAAAATCTTCGTAACAACATACCTCTAGAGCCAATGTACGAGAATCTCAATGTCTCGTATACTAACACCATAGCGGTTATCCAATCCGTTCGGCAGAGGTCAGATCTGCTCGGGCGGTAACTCGACCCAACTAACATGTTGAGCATATAGAGACCCGCAATGGTGTGTAAGGCGAAACGGAGGATAACTCATGCGGACCTTTGTCGCTAAGTTATAGTCAATCGACAGGATTTAAGAAGAGAGAAGAGATTATGGCAACGTATAAATGTATCAAATGTGGCATGAACGTGCAGAGCTACCAAGATTCGAGTCAGTTATACAAGGCCTGTCCTGCATGCGGCGATGCGGCGGTGATCCAAGACTCTGGAGATGGTATCTTTTTGTGTAAAACGTGTAACGATTTCGTTCTTGTAAAGAACTGGCCCCATTCCGACAAACGCCTCACAATTACACATGAAAAGTGCGGGGGGCCAGCAACAAGAGTTAACTGATGAGGGATATTCGACGAATATGTAAAATACGAAACAGAGAAAGGCTCACAGAAGTATGCAACGATACGATAATGAAGAGATCGAACGTTTAGTGAGGTTGTTAGACTGCCGCGGGAATGATTCAGAACTAGCTCATATGAAACTCAGTGAGATTGGCGAAGCAGCAATTCCAAAACTGATATCTGCTCTCAAAGGCGGAACAATGCGTCGCTTCAATGCAGCCCGAACGCTCGGAAAGATTGGCATTGACGCTCGTTTGGGATTGACCCAACTGGGCGTATCCGCTCGCGACGCGGCCCTCACGGCCGTGAGAGAAGCGCTCATATACGAGCAAGCGTACGAGAGTGGCCAAGAAGGTGAACTTATTTGCCAGTCGTTACATCGTGCTATTGCCAACCTTTCCCCTCCTTCTAAGTAGTCGAGGAGACCAGAGATTTGGCAGATTACCCATTCGATTTGCTGCCGTGTGACACGTTGTTTTATCGAGTTCGTTCGGCTTCGCTAATTATAAACTGTGTTGAGACATCTGGATTCTGCCTAACCTCGCTTTTCGTTTGCGGTAAGAATCCTTCTACAAGCTCACGACAGGCTTCTCCACTTGGCTCCGCATCGGTCGTAATGACAAAGCCTCTCGCTGAGCGAAAAGCACATTTTTCGATGAGTTGTGCTTCATAATGATAATGATAGGTTTTGATAGAAGACAGCGGGCGCCCTGGATTACCGCGGAGCTTTGTGATGCAGACCACGGCTGGAACTAAGTATGGTGGCCCCGGAAAACAGAATCGAAATGCTGGCCGCGTGGAAGGCTATTGTGGAAAACGGAAAAATCAAATTCTGGCAGGTCTATGCTGATTGGACCGAAGGCTGCAAGATAATCGACGAGGACAAAGAGAAGGGTTAACAAAACGTTGGAACTCGACCTGGAAAAGGGGAATATTAGGGCAAATTAAAGGTGTCCGGCACGAATGGCACTGACATAACGTTATCTTATTTATTTACAATAGGTTAATAAAAAAAACTCCTTTCACCGATAAAGAATAATGTCAATACAACTTTATCGAAAAGGAGTTCATTA
>JBARRE010000531.1:0-32350 GCA_049644065.1 Sedimentisphaerales bacterium
GTGCACCTCAAATACCGGCCCACCTTGCTTGTTTAGTTCGTTCGAGAGTTTATCCTTGAGTCTATCAAACACCCCGTGGAGTTCGTCAAAATCCCTCAGCCTTATGGCAATTTCGCTTATCTCCATCGTATCCATTCTCAGGATTTCCGTAGCGTCATCCATGTGGATATATCCATCTCTGCCCCCGGGACCTGTAACGCTTTCAAGTATTCCCCCGACCTGAAATTGTTTCCCATTAACAGAGCCGTCCCTATTAGTTGCAATGACAACAACTGTGTCGCCAACCTTGACCTTCATTCCCTTTGCGAGGAGCTCGGGCACAAGGATTTCCCCTGTTCGTATGGTTTTTTCTCCTTCTTTTACCCTTGAGAGAAGCAGTGGAACAGTCTTGACTTCATCTTCAGGATTAACGCCGTTGAGTCTCACGTTGGTTGTTTCAACAAAGTTACTGAACATGCCGCCGAACTTTATTCTCTTTGAATATGCCTCTATATCAGGAATCTCATTTATTGCCTTCTCGACTTTTTCGAAGGCCTTCGGACCCAGGTTCAATGTGAGGGGCAGGCTATCTATGGACGACACATAACCCTTTTTGTGTATCTGGATATGCCCGACAAAAGAGTCTGTTATCTGCCCGATCATCATATTCTTAAATGATCCTGATACTGAGATAAACACCAGCACAGATACCACCCCAATGGTGACTAATGAAGCTGTAAGAAGTGTCCTTCTTTTGTATCTCAGCAGGTTTCTTATTGCGATCTTGAATAAGTCAAACATTGTCCCTAAACCTCTCTGCCGGCCAGTTCTCCATCTTCCAGCGTATATATAATTTCAGCTTCTCCGACGATTTTTTGATCATGAGTTGAAAAGATAAAAGTTGTGCCGAGCTCATTCTTCATCTTTTTCATAATATCGATAACCATATATGCTGTTTTGTGATCGAGATTAGCTGTCGGTTCATCTGCTAAAACAAGCTTTGGATTTGTAACTAAGGCCCTTGCCACAGCCACCCTCTGCTTTTGGCCGCCTGATATCTGGTCAGGATATTTGTCTCTCTGTTCGGCCATTCCCACAGCGCCAAGGAGCGCGAGAACACGCTGCTTCCTTTCGCTGGAAGGGATATTCTGTACCAGGACGAGTGGATAGCCCACATTTTCATACACAGTAAGCACAGGAATAAGATTGAAATCCTGGAATATGAAGCCGATCTTCTTGCCTCGAAAAGCTGCCGCCAGGCGTGTATTAAGACTTGAGACGTCTGTGTCGTCTACGTGCAAGATACCTGAAGTTGGCTTATCCAGACACCCAATAAGGTTCAAGAGTGTGGTCTTTCCACTGCCGGAAGGGCCAACGAAAGAAACAAAAGAGGCTGGTTCAATCTCGAAATTCAAACCCTTTAGCGCCTCGACCTTTGTCTCTCCCTTTAGGTACGTTTTGGATAAATCGTGCGCTGCTATCAAGCTCATAGAGTCAATCCTTCAAAAACCTCTGTATACAATAAAACAGTTTGCGAGCAAAACTTATTAGTCCCTTTATATTTTGAGATGCCTTTCTACCATCAGAACGACAACGAATCGTCCTGACTTCGTCGGCACAGTCCAATCAACCATTTCTGCTGTTCCGCCGTAAGGTAGGGTCGCAGTACCAGCACGTGTTTTGCGATACGCCGTTCGATCTGGCTGTAGGCCAGGATCAACTTGTCTATCTGCTGCAGTAACTCTTCGTCCGTGCTCTGAGTATCCTCAAATAGGGCAAGCAGCTTTGCCCTTTCAGCCAGTAGGACATCGCGTAGCTGCACAGAATCTGCTTCAAAGTCAGAATCCTTGTCCCGTAAGATGCTGACTTGCCCTTCGTCCAGTCTCAGTCTGCGTGCCAACCTGTCCCTGGCTCCCGGACGCAGTCCGTAACCGCCTCCGCCTCCGCGTCCGGCACCACCTCCACGACCGGCACCGCCGCCACCACCGCCACGGCCGTATCCATTACCCCGGCCACCCGGGCCGGGCCCGCCGAAGCCGTTTTGCCTACCACCGCCAACCCGACCACCCAGTCTGCTAATTGGGCCTCTGACAGTCTCAGCACAGAGGCTCATCAGGTAATCCTGGTTGCTCGCCGGCAATTTCCCACGAAGTTCCACCACATGTTCGCCTACTCGTCTCATAAGATGCTTATGTGCCCCGATGACGTTCTCAGTACGTTCCAGCACAACCTCATTCGGAGTGCAAGGATCTTCGAGTACCGAGGCAAGCAACTTCTGCTCTGCCGCAAGATTCGCTATGAGTCCATCCAACTCCGCCCCAAATCTCTCCTCCAGCTCAATGGCGGCACCGGATGCTTCACTGAGCCACTGTCGTAAAGCTGCCGGCTCTGCCTCTTGATCGCTGAGTGCCGTCAAACGAGCATTCAAAAACGAGACTGCTCCACAAACAAATGCAACTATCGCAAGTACTGCTGTTCTTTTTCGATTCATTGGTCCTCCCCCGTATTCGAGGAGTCGTCCTCTAATATCAGCCACGCCAGCTCGCTCGACCATTCCAGACCCAACGCGGCAAGATATTCCGGCCTGTTTTTCGAGACCGCGGCCGGTTCCATCTTCCCCGTTACACTGTACTTGCCCAGCCTGTGCCCGACACCGACGGCAATGATGATTGATGCCGCCACACGCAAGACCACCGGCAGAAACCCTACCCGCAGAACATGAGTTTTTTCGCCTTGTCTCTGTTCACACCCGGCGTTCTCAGCCAAGGCAGTGATTCTCCCGGCAACATCGTGCTCGGTTGTATCAACATTCCATTGCCCGAGTGCGTTCCACATCTCGGCAGCCTCCAGTCGGCGCGCCGAACATTCCTCGCACGCCGCCAAGTGCTCTCTCACCTCGCCGTCTCTTGACTCTGTCAGATTGCCGGCCACATATTCTATCAATTCGATGTCATTTACGTGTTTCATTATACTTACCCATACCTTAAACGGCCTCGAAGCCTAAAAACTGCGGACTATTTAACAAAATCTTTCATTTTGCCCAATTTTTCTCGCAGATTTGCATATGCTCTAACCAGCAACGATTCGACCGCCGACTGAGTCCAGCCTGTTACCTCACTGATTTCGCCATGACTGAGACCATCGTATCGATGTAGAATCACGGCCAGCCGCTGCCGATCCGGCAGCTCATTAACGGCCGTTTTTACCAATTCCACAACTTCCTTTCTTTCAGCGGCGTTACTTTCCGATTTGGCCAGCACTACCGGGTCCACATCTTCCAGCGGTGCTGTGGTCTTAGCTTGCTTGCGTTGTTCATCAAAGCAAAGGTTTACGACAATACGGTAAAGCCAGGTCGTGAACTTGGCTTTCGGCTTGTAGTTTTTCGCCGCTCTATGAACACGCAAGAATGTTTCCTGGGCGACATCTTCGGCCCTGTGCCAATCCCCGAGGACACGGTAAGAGAGTGATAGAACCTTGTCCTGATGTCTCCTTGCTATATCACCAAGGGCGGCCATATCGCCCGCGGCGAGACGAGTCATCAGTTCAGTGTCATCGGATTTATTATTTGCCATTACAAAGATTCAACTCATGGGCCTTGTCGAAAAACACTTGTCTTTATACAACTTTTATGAATTCGAGTTCAATTAATTTTTTTTTTCAATAAAGACCGCAGGCGTGAGTTGGCTCAGTCCGTTAAAGTTATGATTGTAAGAAGTTCCGGAACCAAAAACGAATGTTATGAACAAATTGATTAACAAATGATTGTAAGGAGAAACAAAATGAAGGCCAAGACATTACTTATTACTGGCGCTATACTAACCGTACTGGCTGGTATGACAGTCGCAAATCTCAATGAGCAACAGCAAAGAGGTTCGCGGCCCCTGCCGGCCGCCGTTCAACTAACAGAGGCTGAAGAGCATCACATCTTGTACATGCGTGAAGAGGAGAAGCTTGCGCGTGATGTTTACCTGACCTTGTATGAACAATGGGATGCAGAAATTTTCGCAAACATAAGCGAATCTGAACAGCGACATATGGACGCCATCAAGAGACTCATCACAAGGTACGACCTGGTCGACCCAGTTGTCAACGATGGGATAGGCGAGTTCGCAAATCAGGATTTTGCGGATCTATACGACGAACTCGTGGCGACTGGTAAGAACTCGCTGGAAGAGGCGCTGAAGGTGGGCGTGTCTATCGAAGAGCTTGACATTGCTGATCTGGACCTGGCGCTGCAAGAGACCTCCATGCGATCTGTGCGACGGGTTTTTCAAAACTTGCGTAATGGCTCATACAAACACCTTGATGCCTTTCAAAGAACTATAGAGTCTGGCGGAACGGAATGCCCGGGACAACTCGGGCTGGGCGACGGTACGTGCTCAGGCAACCAGGAAGGTGGCATGATGCGTCGGGGCAATCGAAGACCCGGCAATAGGACAAGCGATGGCAACAACGGTCCGATGTAGAAGATAGGATCGAGATCGCCTGCCGATTAGGTTTGAATCACCACAGTGAATTGGCAGTCTTCGACACCTCAAAGGAAGCGTTTCGGAAAGGGGCTGCGTGTCACCACGCAGCCTTTACTTCATAGTATTGTTGACCCACGATCTTTGCTCATCAAATGTTCATTTTCTGCGTTGCGAGCGATTAGCAATTGTCACAGTGCCCCTGCCGTATAGCCTCTGCGATGCCGAAAGTTCTGGATACGGTGCGGAATGAATTCTTTACGGTCCCAAGCGAGTTGCGCAGACTGTTTATGGGACACCACTTATCCCTCATTCCAGACATCGGCAAGACAGCATGAAAATATTCAATATTAAAAGGATACGAGGTAAAAATCCATAAGCAGGCATAATTCAACTCGCATACCTCATCTTAGAAAACAAGGCACTACTACCCAGTTGGTCGTTGACGGCAAGCCATACCTTATCCTGGCAGGTGAACTTCACAATTCCAGTTCATCGAGCCTTGAGTACATGAAACCGATATGGCCGAAGCTTAAACAGATGAATCTTAATGTATCATTGGCAAGCATAGGTATGGAAAAAAATATGCTTACGAAAAACAACATGACAGTGGCTAAAACACCTTGTTTTGCGGAATTCATCATTTTACTGACTATACGAATATTCATTTTCAATCTCATACGTGATTATGACACGTCCGGCAGCATCGATCAACAGAAATCAGAGAATATATGCAGTGAACGCTGGTTAATGAGTCGTAATGAGGATGCCTCAAAGAAAATGTTTGTGGCAACAGGGATTTTAGTATTTGACTTTGAGCTTTTCATAGGTGGTCTATTTCATGTCGTTCTATGCGGCACTCGAATCAACCGTCCTGACATATGTTTTACTGGATTATATATCCCAGTGGTTTATTATACTTGCCGAATTTTTTTTACAATCTTGGGTATGGATTATATTATTGGTTACTATCTACTCCGCATGCTGCGGGTTAACTTACTCGGTACGCACGGATGTAAGACTTCTTAAACAGGCTTTTATGCTGCCCGACTTTGCCAAAAACACTTGGTTAAGGTAAAATACAAAAAATTTGAACTCTCGATAAAAGTGGAAGACAAATAAAATGACTGAACTTGCGGAATATGTAGATGGTTTACCAAATCTTTCTGGCGCCGATGATGTACTCGCTAAGGCTATGGGTAATTGCAAGGCGTTCCTGCCCGAAAGCACAATTGACTGGGATAAGGTCAAGAGTGCTTATGCAATAGCCCTGCATATGCACCAGCCGATTATACCCAATCCCGATAAACCACTTAACGAGGCCGAAGAAATAAGCTACCTGAAATACATGATGGATCACCCACACATCAATGACAACCACAACGCGCCGGTTTTCCGTAACTGCTACAAACGAATGGGCGACTTTATACCAGCTCTCATTGCCCAAGGTAAAGAACCGCGTGTCATGCTCGATTATTCCGGCACGCTGCTTCACGGTATGCGAAAGATGAGATTGGACGATGTATTCGACAACCTGCGAAAAATAACCTGCAATCCGAATTATAGTCGTTGTGTGGAATGGCTCGGATCTGCCTGGGGCCATCCGGTCGCTCCTTCCACACCCGTACAGGATTACCGGCTGCATGTGCTTGGCTGGCAGCACTTCTTCGCTGCCCTGTTCGGCACCGAGGCATTGGCAAGGATAAAGGGATTCTCGCCGTCAGAGATGGCACTACCGAATCATCCGGATGTGTTCTATGAGTTTGTAAAAACGTTGAAAGAGACCGGCTATCATTGGGTCATCGTACAAGAACATACCGTAGAGCACATCGAAGACGGCAGAGGACTCGACTATCCACATCGACCGCACAGACTCATAGCAAAGAATTCGAAAGGCCAGAAGCTAACGATTACAGCAATTATCAAAACACGGGGAAGTGACACCAAACTCATCGGCCAGATGCAGCCCTATTACGAAGCTCAGTGCCTGGACCGAATAGAATTAGGCGGGATGTCCGTACCGCCACTGGTGACCCAGATATCTGATGGTGAAAATGGCGGTGTTATAATGAATGAATTCCCCGGTAAATACCATGAGGTCATAGGTCAGAGCAGCGGTACGCAAACCCCGGCGGTCAATGTTACGGAATATCTCGAATATCTCGACAGCCAAGGCGTAAAAGAGGATAGCTTCCCCACTATCCAACCAATAAAGCAGCACCGTATCTGGGAAAAATTCAAAGACGGCTCCGGCCCTGACGCCCTTGCAGGAGTAGTCAAACAACTCAAACAGCAGCAAAGCGATTTTCATATGGAAGGAGGGAGCTGGACGAATAATATTTCCTGGATAAAGAATTATGAAAAGATGCTAAAACCAATGGAACAAGTCAGCGCTGAATTTAATCAAAAGGTTCTGGCAAAGGGAATTAGCCTATCCGAACAGCGTTTCCGCAATGCTCTTTATCACCTGCTACTGACCCAGACAAGTTGTTACCGGTATTGGGGCGAAGGTGAATGGGTTGACTACGGTCGGGAGCTTTGCCGTCGTACAGTCGAAATCCTTAACAACAACTTCTGATGGATTTTAAGGCAAGACAATTTTATCAGTCCCACCATCTTATGAAGTCGGTGCGCATGCACAGATGAAGCCCTAAAATGGCCCCATTTTCGCGACTTTGTGCCTACAACCGGAATACAACTCTACCACCCCTTATCTTCCAATTTTCTCAAAATGCCCATTTTCTAAGTGTTTTTATTACAGCGGGTTATAAAAATTTGAAAATTTGGTAACGGTTTCAATGGACGAGTGAACCGTCACGAATACCTACCCATTGTTTAGGACACATTTGTTGGCCCAATCTTGTCTTGACAAGCACATTGGGACCGATCCTGGCAGCCTTCAGACATATCAGGGCAGGGCCTGCCTCACTGCAATCGTCTCTATAACATGTGTATCATGCCAAGTTACATTCGCACCAAGTTTGACCGAGGAGGGATTTGTTTCATGATTTAATGCAACGTTTTTGGCATTTCGGAGTTTATAATGGTGATGACAGCCGAGGCTAATAAGAACTTGTTAATGAGACGCGTTGATTTGGCAAATAGCGAAATAGACCAGGATATCCTGATAAAAGAGGCGTGCAGTGATCGAGCAGCCTTTGCCCGGTTATACCGGATGCACTATGAGAGAGTGTTTCGCTATTGCTGCCGAAGGTTGTTTAACCGGCACGCCGCAGAAGACGTAACTTCTGAAGTTTTTTTTAGAGTTATGAGAACTATTAGTACTTTTGATGGGAATTCCAATGGTTTTCGTAACTGGCTGTATCGTATCGCGACCAATGCTGTTAACGATTACTTGAAGACGGCAAAAAGACAGGCGGATACTATAAAAAATGCCACCCAGGAAAACGGTAGTGGTCGTACGTTTGCCATCAGACCGGATAACGAACTTCAGGAGAAGAATCTTCCGGTGAAGCAGGCTCTTTTATGCCTCAAACCGAAGTACCAGACTGTCATCACTTTACGTTTCTTTGAAAAAATGAAATTAATCGAAATCGCCGAAATTCTGGGGCAAAACCCAGCTACGACCCGCAGTCAGCTTTCACGTGCACTCAGCAAGCTGCGAAAAGAGTTAAGAGCTGCTGATCGTTTGGAATCGTGAGGTTTGAAGATGAACGATAATAAAGAAAATATAGAGCAAGTATTAGAACATGTCACTTTTGACGAGGAACCTGATCGTGGACATCAAGACCTGCTCGAACAGAAACTTCTTCTTAACTTCAATGCGGCTCAGTCTCGGCATAATTCCACATGGAGAATTATTATGAACAACAAGATGGCTAAGCTTGCCGCCGCGGCGGTAATTATGATTGGTGTATTCGTGGGTTATGAGATTTTCAAGGGGACAAGCAGTGTGAGCTGGGCCCAGGTCCGTGAGCGTGTTGCCGCGGTTCGGGCGGTGGTGTACAAGGCTAAAGTCACGGGGTCGGAGCGGGGGGAACCATTTACGGTGCGTATGGAGGCGATACAGGCAGACGATGGAACTCGTATGGACGCTTATATGGGCGCCCAACTGCTGAGTCGGACGTTTTTGCTGACAAATGAGAAGTCTTATGTCACCCTGTTTCCGGCACAAAAGAAGTATATGATTGTGGAGCTTACCGAAGAGATTCGCCGACAGAACGGTGACCCGAAAATCATGGTAGAGGCATTTCTCCAGGGCGACTATAAGGAATTAGGACGCAGCGAAATTAATGGAGTTACGGTCGAGGGTGTGGAATCCCATTCCGTGTCTCCTTCAGCGGGCTTCCCAGGAGGCGACGAACTCATGGGAGCTGTAGAAGGTGAGTTTCCCGGCGAGGTTGTGGGGCGTTTGTGGGTGGATGTGGCTACGGGCTGGCCCGTTGAAGTAACGCTTGATATCACTGGCGAAGACGGCAAGGAGCAGATGACTGTCGTTGTCAGTGGTTTCCAGTGGGAAGCTCAAGTGGATCCGGATACGTTTGGGTCGGTGATTCCGGAAGGTTATGAACTTATGTACAAAGTTAATACCAGCAACTTGGAAAGCGGCGAGCAGCTTGTCGAGGGGCTGGCGTATTTTGCCAAACTGACCGGCGGGAAGTATCCCGCCAAATTGACGATTGGGGATATTCTCGGCGAGGTAGGCGATATCTACAAGACGAAGTCAAGCGATTCGTCTTTTCAGTTGGATGACGGTCAGATAGTGAACCTGAAATATGGTGCACAACATGTTGGCAGGCTCGAGGCGGAAGGCAAAGAGCCTGTGTATTCCGGTGCAACCGTTACGGCGGCTGATGTTGACAAGGTGTTGCTGCGGTGGAAACTGGATGACGATCGGTACCGGGTGATCTTTGGGGATTTGCGAATCGAAGATGTTAGCGCGGGGCGACTGGCAGAGTTGGAAGCAGAGTAATTCATATTAGAGATAACCAGGACTTGACTAGAGGACCGATCCTGAGTACGGGATCGGTCCTTCTTTTATGCGCCGAACATGGTGCGGAGTTTCTCAGATTCAATCTCGTCAGCGAATCTACCAGGACCTCAGAGACGAGTACGGATTGGGACACACGGGAGACATTTCTCACAACTTAATGGTCGCTCATTGAAAACATCAAGGCAGGCCAGGGCCGGGACAGGCCCCTCATTGCGCAAAAGGCGTACCTTAGGGCACTCCAGAATCCCAACATCACCGCCTGCGTGTCTGCCATCAATAATGAGGCTATGATCCGCTCGAATGCGAAGCTGGCAGGCAAAAAGATACAACTTGCCAAGGGATATGAAGAAAAGTCAGAAATTCAGCCTCTGAAAAAACTTTGACTTGGATGCAGGAATCGCAGATTCACTGTACAATAGCTTTCCCACTTCTATGGGAAGATCCGTTTCGATCATATCCGCGCCGCATCGCAACAAGGCGCGATAGTGTTGCTCAACCGGCGCAGTACCACTCAAACTATTCAAAATGAATTCTCGGTCGAGATTCCTCGATGTACCCACCATACAGCAGGTTGTTTTTCCATGAATCATCTCCAAAAGATTCTTGTCCATTGGCGGCGTGTGCCCCACAAATGCAATGATGTTGCTCCAGGGAATGCCCATCTCATTGAACTCGTGGAATCTCTCATGATTTGGTATCATTACCTCCATCATGATGTTCTTGTTCAGCTCGTAACATTTCTGGGCGTCCTTGAAGCTGTAAACGATTAGCATCGCGTATGCCTCAGCTCGATACTCCTCAATTTTCCTGACACGGGCCTCAACAGGCACATCCTTTTGATCGAGCATAAGAATTGTCTTACCACGAGCCCACTGCAACACCTCATCGAGCGTTGGAATCTGAAACTCGGTAACGACCCCCTCGGTGTCTTTTAGACGCAGTTCTTTCAGTTCCTGCAAAGTGAGATCCGAGACGCGGCCTTTGCCGGTCGTTGTCCTCTCGAGCGTTGCATCATGATGCACCACGATCGCACCATCTTTGGTGTAGCGAGGGTCGATCTCCATGATCGCAAACGTGTGCTGAAGCGTGTTCTCAAATGTAGCAATGCAGTTCTCAGGAAATCTCTGTTGAGGTCCTCCACGGTGTGCGCTTACGAGATGCAGAGAGTCGCCGGTATATCGGAAAAGCTCCCGCAGTCCCTTTGGGGTTTGGGGGTTGATCGCATGCAACCGTGAAGATGGTGAGGAACTATACGCCACGTCTTGGGCCAACGCCAAGTTGGGCACGATCAGTATGACCATTAGCGTAATTACTGGTGGTCTCATTCTTCTTCTACCTCTGTGGAATCTCGCGAAACTTTTTGTGTAGCTGTGTGCCACTGATTTGTTGGTGTCTTCCTCTCGTCAGGAGGACCAAAGAGCCAGCCGCACTTGCCTGACATCGACATGGCGAGGTTGCACCCTCGACTTTGCGACTTCTGCGGCAGCAGAGCCGGCGGCCGATCCAAAGGCCATCGCAATCCGCTGCACTCGGTACGATGCGCAGGCCCTCGGTGATGCCACTGCATGCGGTTTCCGAACAAGCCGACAGAGTGATTGAGAATAGCAGGAAGTTTATGGTGTCAAATAGCCCATGTAAGTGAAATTGTATAACTTTGTAGCACATCATTATATAGATTAAGTATTTTCCGCCAGGTTCACCATGATTTTCTGGGATATTATTTTGAGGAATGATGTCTGGTTAAGGCAAAAAGTACAGGGCCGCTAATAACAGTTTGAATCTTCAAGGCAAACTTGATATTCTATTTATTGAAAACGCTTAGTAAAATCGCTAAACCAGAATCAATATGAAAAATCTAGTCCCAACCGATAGAACGAAAATCAAGATAAATGTGGAGAAGTCCATGCAAAATCGAACCGCAGCAGTCATTGCTGTTCTTCTGGTCTTGCCCTTAGCCGGCAAATCCGGTGCCGAGACCGTCATTCAGCTCAGCAAACACGTATTATTAATTCCGGGACAGGTCAACGGTGTGAGTATCGAAAAAGACAATGCCCGCTTAGTCGTCTATGGAGACCCGGCAGGAAAACTCGAAAGTGCCGAGATGGTTCTGTTCACCCACAGCCGGCGTGATGTCGTCTGGGCCGGACGAAAACTCGTTGAAAACGGCGCAACGGCTGTAGTACCCGACGGAGATGTTGGCAATTTCACCAACGTCGAGCAATTCTGGAATGACTTCGCAATCCGCCGGTTTCACGATTATGCCCAACAGGGAACCAAAATCCTGACCGAATCTTTGAAGATCGGCCGAACCGTCAAGGCCGGCGAAAACTTTTCATGGAGAGGAATACCCATCGAAGTCATAGATACGCCCGGCTACACTCGTCAGGCTCTTTCATATTTGATCGAAATAGACGGCATCAAATACGTCTTTGTCGGCGACATCATCTACGGCAACGGAAAACTCTTCGACCTTTACTCCCTCCAGGACGCCGTCGCAGAGGCAAAGATCGGCGGCTACCACGGCTGGGCCGGCCGGATGGGTACCCTTATCGACAGCCTGCGAAAAGTAGCCGCCAGGGAGCCCGATATCCTCGTCCCGGCCCGCGGACCGGTCATACGCAATACCGGCGAGGCGATCAACCTTCTGATCGAGCGACTCCAGGCAGTCTATGAAAACTACCTGTCCATCAGCGCGGGCCGATGGTATTTCAGAGACAACTACGACATCCTCGCACGGCGCGTCCTCGGTCAAAATCCGAAGGTCAACTGGATGTCCTGGGCCGAAGTGATTAGAGACAAGCCCCCCGAATGGATCATCCCGATTGGCAACTCACGTTTGATCATTTCCGAAGACTGCTCCGGATTCCTCATTGACTGCGGCAGCCGCCGGATAGTCGACGAAGTCATCAAGCTAAAAGAAGCAGGCAAGCTGACCGGCCTCGAAGGCCTGTTCATCACGCACTACCACGACGACCACACAGACAATGTCGCCGCCTGCCTGGCCGAGTTCAACTGCCCTGTCTATGCAACCGGCCCTTCAGTCGATATCCTCGAACACCCCGGTGACTATCGCCTGCCGTGCCTGACTCCCAATCCTATCGCCAACATCAAGGTTATGCCCGAGGCACACAAGATGCGATGGAAAGAATTCACATTCACATTCCACGACTTCCCCGGCCAGACAATCTATCACGACTCTTTGCTCGTAGAGAAAAATAATGCCGAAAAAATCTTCTTCATCGGCGACTCCTTCACCCCTTCGGGAATCGACGACTACTGCCTTCTCAATCGCAACCTTCTGCACGAATCGATGGGTTACTTTTATTGCCTCAATCTCCTGAGAAAAATCCCCTCCGGAACGCTGCTAATCAACCAGCATGTTATCGAACCTTTCAGTTTCAACGCCCGACAGCTCGACCACATGACGGATACTTTAACCAGGCGCAAAGCTCTTCTTGCAGAACTCCTACCCTGGGACGAGCCAAATTACGGCATCGACGAACGGTGGGTTCGCTTCGGCCCCTATGGCAGCAAAACCAAGCCAGGTCGGACCGTTCAAGTAAACTTAAAGACATTCAATCATTCCAATGCTTCCCGCACATATACTTTCACTCTTAATCTTCCCGCCGGATTTAACGCAGAACACAAAACTGCTTCGGTCACCATCCCTCCGAGAACCGAAAAACAGACCGATTTCAATCTCGTTATTGATACATCTGTTGATCCGGGGACATACGTTATCACCGCCGATGTGCAGCAGGAGCAATGGAACCTGCCCCGATGGACTGAAGCAATCATAGAAGTCGAGTAGTCAGAATTCAGCCTCCGATACACATTTATGGTCCGAATCCGACCAAATGCCTGCATGGACGAAAGTGTAAGAAGGTTGACTGGCAGGAACAAATGTGTAAACATACTGGCGTTATGAAGCAGTGAACATAGAACGTGAAATTCCATCCTGCTGATACAAATTTTGGAGCTTTGTGTGCTATGATGCGATTCAGGAAAGAGATTGCAGTATTTTGCGGCATCGCCCTGCTGGCAGGCTGTTCGCTGGCTCAGAAGCAGCAGTTGCCGCCCCGCGAGAAAGGAAAGGCATGGTTCAAAGAGGCGAAGTTCGGCGTCTTCGTTCATTATTTGGGTGGAGGTACGACATGGAACGACAGAATCGATTCTTTTGACGTCGAGAAATTCACCGAGCAGATACAACAGACCGGGGCCGGCTATGTCATCCTGACGCTGGGGCAGAACAGCGGCTACTATTGCAGTCCCAACGCAACCTACGAGAAATACGCCGGATACAAAACCGGCGAGCGCTGTTCGAGGAGAGACCTGCCGATGGAAATCGCCGAAGCGTTGGCCGATCAGGGAATCCGACTCATGCTGTATCTACCCTCGCGCTCACCACAGAGGGACAAACAGGCCATGGCCGGCCTGCACGATGTCCACGAGCAACAGCCCGCGCCGCAGGAGTTCACCGGGCAATGGTCCGAGGTTATCGCCGAGTGGTCGCTGCGTTACGGCAAAAAAATCTCCGGCTGGTGGTTTGACGGCTCATACAATACGGCCGGCTGGGACGACCTATCCAAACCTTTCAACTGGAATACATGGGCCACCGCCTGCCGGGCGGGCAATCCCGAAAGCATTCTGGCGTTCAATCCTGGGACCCGGATTGACAAAGCATTCACAGCTCTAACCAATCAGCAGGACTACACCGCGGGCGAGCAGAATAAATTCCAGGTAACGCCGGAAACCAATCCAGCCCCGAACAGCATCCAGTGGCACATTCTTTCATTCCTCGGCACCCGCTGGGCCGGCAAGGACGGCCCTACAAACAGCAACGAATACATGATCGATTACGTACGAAAGGTCAACGCACTCGGCGGCGTAGTCTCGATCGATGTCAACGTCTCCAGTGACGGCACGATTTATCCGCCGCACATCAGGCAACTCATCGCTATCGGAAAGGAGATAAACTGATGATACAACGCATTTTTATCCATTGGCCTGGTAGTCATATATTAAGAGCGGTTCGGCCGACATTGATAATAGTAATCTTTATGGCTGCTCAAGCGGCCCTTGCCGGCACGCCCGGTGTGTTCAACATCCGCGACTATGGCGCCACGGGTGACGGCGCGACGCTCGATACGCCCGCCATACACAAGGCTATCGAGGCCTGCGCCGCAGCAGGAGGCGGCCAGGTCCTGCTGCCGCCCGGCAGATATCTCTCCGGCACGGTGCATCTGAAGAGCCGCGTGACACTTTTTCTCGAAGCGGGCGCCACGCTCGTCGGGACCCCGGATCTCGACCAGTACCAGCAACCTAAGATTCCCGAGTTCATGCCCGAAGCCAAATGGGGCAAATGGCACAGGGCGTTGATCCTCGGCGACGGGCTGGAAGATATTGCGATTGCCGGACAAGGCGTAATTGACGGCAACAAAGTATTCGATCCCACCGGCGAGGAACGGATGCGCGGCCCTCATACCTTTGTGTTTGTCAATTGCCGCAAGGTCACGGTTCGCGACATATCTTTCGTGGACTCGGCCAACTACGCCATTCTCTTCCATATCAGCAACCAGGTGGAAATTCACAATGTTAAATTCACAGGTGGCTGGGACGGCGTACATTTCCGCGGGGCACCGAACCGCCCCTGCCGGGACGTCAGTATCATCGGCTGTCAGTTCTTCACCGGGGATGATTCAATCGCCGGCCGCTATTGGGTCAATACCCTGATTTCCGATTGCATTGTGAACTCCTCTTGCAACGGCATCCGGCTGATCGGCCCGGCCACGCACCTGATCATCCACAACTGCCTCTTTTACGGTCCCGGCGTCCATCCTCACCGCACATCGGACCGTTATAATATGCTTGCCGGCATAAACTTACAGCCCGGCGGCTGGGATGCCACAGAAGGCGCTCTTGACGATGTGATGATCTCAGATGTCACGATGCACAACGTTTCGACACCGTTTCACTTCACGCTTAAATCCGGCAACACCGCCGGAAACATTATTGTCAACCGGGTAACAGCCACCGGCGTATATCGGGCCGCGTCTGCGGTTGAAAGCTGGGCCCAAACCAAGTTCACGAACGTGGTCTTCCGGGATGTAACTATCGAATACAAAGGCGGCGGCACGCTCGAAGATGCAAGCAGGACTGTGAAATCGCCAGGTGTAGACGCCCGTCCGCTGCCGGCATGGGGCTTCCACGCTCGGAACGTGCAGAATTTGCAGTTCGACAATGTCCGGCTGCGTTTTGAGAAAGAAGACTTGCGGCCCGTGCTGATCTGCACGGGTGTGGACCGGCTCATACTCGAAGATTTCAAATTTCCGCGCCTGCCTGAGGCGCCCAAAGCAATGGTGTTAAACGACACCATGCATGTGCGGCTACCCAATGTCGATTTTCCCACAGTCAATCCCCACTGCACCGAATTGAAGCTCATTGTGGACGACACCGTCGGCAAGATCATAGCGGACAAGCCTTATCACGCCAACGTAACAGTTGAAAACGGCAAGCAGGAGGGACTGGCCAAAATCGAACTCACTACAGCCGGCAAAAAAACAAACCGCTGGTTGTGGCTGCGAGCCGGCGAGAAAAAAGAGGTCGTATTTAAGGAACTGACCGCGCCCGATGCCGGAACTTACGAGGTGCGATGTGGTGACGTAACGCAAAACCTTCGGGTCGAACACTGAACACTAACTAAAATCATTTCCGATGATTACGATTTTTACAGACAAGCTTATTTTTTCCTGCGGGGGCGATAATTTCGTGAAGGTCTGCTCGACCTGCGTGAACGGGATATATGTTTAAGGTCAGGCTCGACGCCCTGCCAGATCGGTTGAATGCGATTAGTGTCGATTATGGCCTTTAAGCTGAACAAATCCTTTTTTGTGAACAGAGTCAGGGCGACGCCCTTCCGGCCCATTCTTGCAGTCCTGCCTGTGCGATGGGTATAGGCGTCAGTGTCGCCGGGGAAGTCGTAGTTGATAACATGGGATGCGTGGGTGAAGTCCAGTCCGCGGCTGGCGAGGGCCGTGGCGACCATGATCTTGATTTCGAGTTTACGAAAGCGGTTGAAAAGCGACGTTCGTCTGGACTGGTCGAGTCCTCCATGGATGATTTCTGTTGAGGAAAGCTTCTTTTTCAAATGGCCGTGCAGTTTTTCTGCACCGAGTCTCGAATTACAGAAGATGATGGCCTGTTTTGGCCGGACCTTATTCACGTATTTGAGCAGAGACTCCAGCCGGTTCCTGCTGTTGACCTGCAGGAAATGGTGCTGAAGGTTTTGCGGTGCGGTCTGGTCCTTGCTCAAGTTGATAGTGAGAGGATCCTTCAAGTATTTTTGGGCCAGCTTCGAAATCTCTTTGGGCATGGTCGCGGAAAACAAAAGGGTCTGGTGCTCGTGTATGAGGCAGCAGATTATGAATTCGACATCCGTGATAAATCCCATATTGAGCATTTCATCCGCTTCGTCGAGGACGAAGGTTCTGACGTTCGACAGGCTAAGCTTTGAATTGCGGAGCAGGTCGATGAGCCTTCCCGGGGTGGCCACGAGAATCTCGACCCCGTGATTCAGCTTTGCCGTCTGGATTTGGATAGGAAAACCTCCGTAGACGGCAGAGGGTGCGATATCGGTTCGCCTGGCGATGTCGGAGATTTCTCCAACGTATTGAAGTGCCAGCTCACGCGTAGGAACAATGATCAGGGCCTGGACGGCCTTAATAGAAGGATCGACCATCTGGACAAGGGGAACGGCACAGGCAGCGGTTTTCCCCGAACCGGTTTCGGCACGGGCGATGATGTCCCTTCCGGCCAGGATGTGGGGAAAGGTTTTTTCCTGGACGGGCGTTAGATCGACGTATTGCATGTCTCTCAGCGCCGCGAGGATTTTGGGCTTTAGGTCAAGGTCTGTAAACTTCATTTCTCTGCGTTTTTCGCAAGCATAACAAGCCTGGATTTTCCATATAGAACGCTAATCAACACTGTTAAGCCTTCATGCCTAATCAGGTTATCAGGTTAATCATAAAATTGCAAGTGTAAGTCGGCTTATCTTATACTTGCCGATAGGTAACGATGGATTGGGTTAGGATCGTCGGTTTCATTTTCTGGGAGTCCGGACATGTTTTTTCTTTCGGATCTTTCGTTTGGCCAACCTGTACATCAGCAGAGGTAGCTTAGGTAACGCAACCGCCAAGTCACGCCCATTGGCAAGCCCAATTCGCCGGGCTTTTTTTATTATATGGTTGATCTGATGCCAATCATAGAATCCCGACCGAATCCCGTTCCGGATTTGTTTCAGCTCCTTTTTCCCATAACGGTCCGAATACACCGAACCGCCGAAATGTCCGTAATGGTAGCCCGGCGTATTCTCAACAATTTCCTTCAGGGGTGAGAACTTCTCGACGCGGAGTTTATGGAAACTGATGGAATCGACCTTGATCTCCTTTGCGAACTTGGCGATATAAAGCATCTCTTCTTCAGTCTCTCCGATGTTGCCGTATATGAAGTAACCGTGCAGGAAGAAGTTGTACTGCGTCAAGACTGCAAAGGCATCCCGGATCTGCTGCTGGGTAATGCCCTTGTCAAGCAGTTTCAGGATCCAATCATGCGGCGATTCGATCCCGATAAGAAAAAGCCTGAAACCAGCTTTCTGCGCCTTATCGAGAATCTTAGGATACTTCGCCATATCAATTCTGGACTGGACGGCAAAAGTCTTCTTGATCTTGTTTTCGATAATCAGATCGCAAAGCTCTTCGCTCCGCTTGGGATTGGTGAAGAAGTTGTCATCGCTGAACAGCACGAAATCAGCCTTAATCGTCTTCAATTCTTCAATAACCGATTCGAGAGGCCGTTCCGTGTAGCTTCTCTTCTGCCCGAGCGGATTAAGACTGAATGTACAGAACTTGCATTTGAACGGACATCCCCGCGTTGTCAGTATCGTATCGAACGTACGTTTGCTGAGTCGAACGCCATGCTGAAACCAGTAATAATCGTGTCTTCTCAGGGACCGGTCGGGAAAAGGGATACGCGTAATGTCAGGCAAATCATGGTTTTCGTTGTGGATAATTCGGCCATTCTCCCGATAAGAAAGACCCCTAATATCCTTGTACGGGACCCCGGAGACGACCTGTTGGATAATATCTTCGCCCTCACCTCGTACGATCATGTCGATATTGGGACAACGCTCGAACAGGTACTCCACTTCAAGCGTCGCTTTGTAACCGCCAACAATCGTGCAGACCTCGGCCGGTAGTTGAGATATGAAATCACAGACCTTCTTGAACTGAGCTTCCCACCGAATGCTGATGCACAGCAGGTCAATCCGGCTGGTGATAAACTCGCTAAGGACCTCCGGCTTGCAGTAGGCGTTTTCATAACGAAGATCAAGGAGCGTCACTTCGCCAACCAGGCCTTTCATGCTCGCGGCGATATACTCCAGACCGGTCGGAGGAAAGATCCCCATCGTTGCGGTTGAATCCCCGAAATACGGGTTCAGTGCTAAAACATGCTTATACTTTATCATTTAAGGATAATAACGCTAAAGCGCCGCAGATGCAATAGAATATTAATCAATTTTATATATTTCTTTTTCTCAAAAATAGTCGACCGTAATGCTCGTAAAAACATGTGGGGCCCATACCGAGTTAATCGGTACAGGCCCCGAAGTGAAAATTTGCTGATTTTAATCCGGTAAAAACGGCATTTACCGTTAAGGAACATTTCTTGGCCGATACAGCCGGATGTCGTCAAAGTAAATCTTGCCCGAGCCGCCGGGCGTCGCCATATTGCCTTTCGTGCCGAGACCTATAGCGATTCTGTCGACGTTGGTCAGGATTATGCCCTGATCGGCAAAAGCCTGTAGGGAGATAACCCACTCCGTCCAGGTGTCTATCGTTGCCGCGGCCGGATCATCGTTGACCACCACCGCAGGCGTGCCTGCGCTGTTGGATATAGCTACATACAACGGCTCGGCAGCATTGCTGGCGATACCGATATCCTGGTGAGCCCACTGGGGACCAACCGAGCCGGTAACAGTAACATTCGAGAACACGGCCTGACATGCCAAAGCGGCATTAGTGCTGCACACTGCCAAGCCAATAAAGACGTTCGCGCTCATTGAGATATTGTCAGGCAAGCCCTGCATCTCCCATGTAGAGCCGTTAGTCGAATGGTAAGTTGTAAAGTTGCCGGATAAGTCACGCTCTATCTTCACCCAGTACGGCGCGGAGATTCCATCTGTCGTGTCGGCGGCGCTCGTGTCGCCGGTTACGTTGCGTCGCTGGAAGGAAACACCTTGAGTTGGTGTCACTACTATCATCGCGTGCGCGGAATCAGCATCAAGCGTCTCGCGAATCATCACGCCGGCCTTGGCCCAGTCGTTTGTGTTCTCTACGCTTTCTACTCTTGCGACAATTGAGCCGGCTCCGGAAAGTGTTTTGTAAGCGAAGTGGAACTCATCGTGGAAGCCTGTTCCAATTCCACCGACATCCCAGATGTCAGTGCCCGAGCCGGTCATCGTGTAGGTGCCAACCGGGCCTTCGACAAAGCTGCCGACCGATCCCGGACGACCCTGGAACCAGATCGACAATTCTGTAACACCTTCCTTTGTCCAGTCTCGCTGGTCTGTCAATGTATACTCTACTTCTGAATAGTAGGCGTAGCCCTGCTTATTGTTATCATAGATAAGCGGCATTGATTGGCTGCCGCCGTGAACTATTGTCTCCTCGGTATAAGAAGCTGTGGTTTCGTCGCCTACAGCGGCACCTGTGCCGTTACCGGCAAAGTAAAGGTTAGATCCAATCGAGCCATAGCCAAGCCCATCATGCCAAGCGTACCATATCTGATTGTCGCCGGCATCGTAGTTTTCAAAGTCGTCCACGAGGATATAGTCTGCTACTGTAAATCTCCAGATTTTGCCTCTGCTGACCGAGCCGTCGGTATTGTACTCGTCGATTCGCCAGTAGTACGGCCCGCCGCCCAAATCGACACCTTCAGGGGGAGTATAATTCGTACCGCTTTGGCGGCCTCGATATACGTCTGTCGTATCAGACTCGTCAGCTTCGGCAACAGCGTCCATATCCGTGCCGAAGTACACATCGTGTTGAGCGGCCATATCACCCGGCGAGAAGCTAAGGGGCAGCGCCTCATCAACACCCAGTGTTGATCCGTTGACCGGATTCGGGCTCCAGGCAACGAACAAATCGTCACGCATGGCCTGGGCGATCTCTTCTGGGGTCAAGACCTTGTTGTAGACGCGCACGTCGTCAATGAGGCCTTCATAATGTTCGTTCCACTGGTTGTTACCAATGAGGAACGGTCCCAAGCCTACACTCATGGCTGAAGCGTCCAGCCGGTCCGCCTCATCTCCGTTAATGTAGAACACCGCTCCGGCGGTCTGATCAGGCTCGATGGTCACGGCGACATGCTGCCATTCGCCGTTATCCAGAGTCGCGTTAAAGGCATCGTGATCAGCAACACCCGGCGTCGTAAAGCGAAGGTGGTCGTCGCTAACCTTGAACGCATATGAGCCATTCAGGGCGACAAAGCCCTGGTCACCGTCGAATTCAGCCGGATTGATCCAGCAGGCAATAGTAATCGGCCCGACAATCTGCAGAGTGGCGGGATTGCCACAGTCCACCCAGCTACTACCATCCAGCTCCAACGCACCACCGTCATATCCGACCACCCACTGCGGCTGGCCAATGAGGTCGCCATGATTGTCATGGCCGGACCAATCGACGGCATAGAGCCCCGAACCTTCATCGAGACTCCAGAAGCCCACGAGATTGGGATCATCAATCGGGATTGCAGGTACGGTGCTGAAGCTCCAGACATCGCCCTTATTCGTAGCGGTCCCGTCGAATTCATCGACGCGCCAATAGTAGGTCATTTCTTTTTCGAGAGGGCCGGGTGTATAGGTAGTATTCTCCTGAGACACACCCCCTGCTGCCTCGTTCACGTCGTCGAAGTTGTCGCTGAAATATACGTAGTGTTGACTCGCTTCGAGACCGGGCATCCAACTCAGAACGACATCAGGATTTACGAACTCGTCACTATCGGGCGGATCAGGAGCATACGCGGTTCTGGTCGGAACCGTTAAACTCCAGATCTCGCCCTTATACGGGCTGTTCGGATCAGCATCGTTCACTTCGTCGATTCTCCAATAGTACGTTGTTCCCGGAACCAGGCCGTCAGGATAGGCATATCCGGGGAAGCCGGCGATATAAGTCGTTACGAAGTGATTACCGCGGAATGTATCGCCGAGACCGTCATTGACGTCGTCGAAATTCTCGCCGAAGTACACGTCATGCGAGACGGCGAACTCACTGGGCGTCCAGCCAAGACCCACCCATGTACCATCATGGACAGAACCATCCGGTGGATATGGATCCTTGGCTTGAACCTGGGGCAGGCTCTTAGCTCCAATGTACACCTGGTCAATCCATACCTTCTTATTTAGATCATCACCGTTCATAGGCCACCAGACGCCCTTGAGTATAAAATAAATATCCACAAACCAATCCGGGTGATCGGCGGTATTCTCGTCCTCATGAAGATACTCGAAACTGAAGCTTTGCGGTTCGGTAGTAAGCTGTACTGTCGTCTCCCAGAAAGTCGGCCACTGTCCAGTATCCTCCTTGTAAGCCTGGAACAGCACAACCATCTCTCTGTCTTGCTCGGCTTTGGCCATAAAGCCGATCGGATACGTCTGGCCCTGCACGAGTTCGAAGTTTCTCTGAGTAGTATATCCTCCCTGATCAAATCCTATTGCAGTTCCTGCAGAGGCGTCGGATATGTCTATCATTATTGCGTTGTCGCCTGACAGTGCCGCATCCTGCACAACTTCCAGATTGAAACCGTCCGCACCGTACCAATCCCACCCATTGAGCCCGTCATCGAACTCGCCGTTTTCGATTTGGTTATCCTGGCCGGAGGCGGTCAAACCGCAGAATCCGAAAGCCACGATAAAAGAGACCATGAAAATCACTCTTTTAGACATAATGATCCTCCTTCAAATGAATAGTTAACAATGACTCTAACATGTGTCACTCTGTTGGTTTGTCCCTGGTCTGAAAGATTTCCCAACGACTTATCACTACCTCCATTCCTCACAACTTTGAATACCAGCATTTGTTCAAGAACCCGGAACCTTAGAGAAGCAATAGAAATTTCTCTTGCTGGAAGGCTCAAAATCTACGGATTACAATAATACATATATACCAGATTGGTCACCCCTCCGTCAAGGATATTCTTCGCTAAAGACCGATAATAGACTCTTTTTCTCAAAATAGCCAACCGTAATGCCAATACGAAAAACGGGGCTCATGCCGAGTTAATCGGTACAAACCCCGAAGTGAAACATTTGCTGCTTCTTAATCCGGCAAAAACAGTATTTACTGCTACGGCACATTTCTTGGCTGATACAGCCGGGCATCGTCAAAGTACATCTTGCCCGAGCCGCCGGGCGTCGCCATATTGCCTTTCGTGCCGAGACCGATGGCGATCCTGTCCACATCTGTCAGATTTATGCCCTGGTCGGCAAAAGCCTGCAGTGGGATAATCCACTCGGTCCAGGTGTCAATCGTTGCCGCTGCCGGATCATCGTGGATTACAATCGCAGGGGTACCGGTCCCGATACCATCGGGATTGAATACGGCCACATACAGCGGTTCGGCAGCATTGCTCTCGATTCCGATATCCTGGTTCGCCCACTGCGGGCTGACCGAGCCGGTAGTCGTAACGTTGGTGAATACGGCCTGACAAGTCAGAGCAGCATCATGGCTGGTCACCGCCAAACCGATATAGACATTCGAGCTCATCTGGATGTTCTCAGATGCGCCCTGCATCGTCCATGTCGAGCCGTTGGCTGAATGGTACGACGTAAAGTTCCCGGACAAATCACGCTCGATCTTCACCCAGTACGGTGCGGCTTCATCGCCTGTCGTCGAGTTCGCGCTTGTGCTTGTAGCGCCCATGCTGGGCCGACGCTGGAAGGAAACACCCTGAGCAGGAGTTACGACCATTGTTGCATGAGCAGAGCCTAGATCGAGGGTTTCGCGAATCATTACGCCGGCCTTCGCCCAGCCATTGGTGTTATCGACGCTCTCGACCTTCGCTACAATCGAGCCGATGCCTGTGAGCGTCTTATATGCATAGTGGAATTCGTCCGCCGAGTTCCAGATATCCGTACCGGAGGCGGTCATCGTATAAATACCCACCGGGGCTTCTGTGAAGCTACCAACTGATCCCGGATAACCTCTGAACCACAGGGACAATTCCGTGACGCCTTCCTCTGTCCAGTCTCGCTGATCTGTCAGCGTATGCTCCCCTTCCGAATACTTCGCGAAGCCTTGCTTATTGTTGTCATAGAAAAACGGCACTGACTGTTGACCGCCGTGCACGATAAACTGCTCCATCGAAGACCACCCAACCTCATCACCCACGGCTGAGCCGGTGCCGTTACCGGCATAGTAATCCGCATTGCCCTGCGCGCCATAGCCAAGCCCATCGTGCCATGAATACCATATCTGGTTGTCGCCGTCATCGTAGTCCTCGAAGTCGTCTATGACAAAGAAATCGCCGGTCGTAAAGCTCCAGGCGTTGCCGGCCCATGGACTATCGGTACTGGCGCCGTTGACTTCATCGATCCGCCAGTAGTACGCGGTATTCAATGTAAGCTTACCGGGGTTATAGCTCTCCTCGCCGAGGGCCTTTGTCCCCTTGTACTCAGGTGAGGTTGTCGTGGCATTGGCCACGGCGTCCGCATCCGTGCCGAAGTACACATCGTGCGAAGCTGCAACAGCTCCCGCATCCCAGTTAAGAATCACTGTCGGCTTAACATCCACTGCGCCATTAGCCGGATTCGGGCCGCTGACTGCGCCCAGAGTAGTGAAGCTCCAAACTTCGCCTTTATGCGTCTCGATGCCGTCGAACTCATCGACACGCCAGTAATAAGTCTTAGCCAGATTAAGTGGGCCGGGAGTGTAATTCGCAGGACCATTAGGAATACCCGCGGCGGCGTTACTTACCTCATCGAAATCTTCGCCGAAGACTATATAGTGCAATTTTGTACCGAAACCTGCCGTCCATTTAAGCTGCACGTTCAAGTCGACAAATTCGGCACCGTCAGCCGGAATGGGGAAATACGAAGTTTTGGGTGGGATCGAGAAGCTCCAGACGTCGCCTTTCCATGGACTATTCGGCTCGGCTTCGTTGACTTCGTCAATCCGCCAGTAGTAAGTCGTCCCCGGAACAAGACCATCGGGATAAGGATATCCCGGGAAACCAACGACAAAATATGCCAAGCTCTCGTTGCCCCGGAATGTGTCGCCGACGCCGTCGTTTACATCATCAAAGTTGTCGCCTAAATACACATTATGTGAGACCGCGAGATCTCCCGGCCGCCAGCTAAGGCTCACCCATGTATCCTCATAGAGAGTCCCATCCTTTGGCACGGGGCCGAAGGCGAATGGGAAAGCCCCGCCTACCATGGCCCCCAAAACCTGACCCTCCGTCAGTGCCTCATCATAGACGCGGACATCGTCGACGGCGCCGGTGAAGTAGCTGTTCACCTCGCTCTCTATTCCAACGGTCAGGTATGATGTGGGATAACTATTGTATATGCCGCTTGATGGCGTGGAGCCTTGGAACACACCATCTACATAAAGCCAGGTCTCGCCGCCTTCGGTGTACCCGGTGGCCAGATGGTGCCAGGCGCCGTCATCAACCGGAGTTTGGGACGTTACGGTTGTCGCCGCGCCGGTCCAGACACGGACGGTTACCGTCCCATCGCCGTTGACGTAAAGCTCCCTGTCGTGAAGGCCATCCGTTGGATGTCCACCAGACCAGCCCAGGATAGACTGGTCGCTGCTGCTGGTCCTGACCCATACGCACGTCGTCTGGCTCGGCATGAACACCGCCAGTTCCGCATAGATGTAGTCGCCGCCGCCGTCGAACTCAACACCACCGCCATGTTTGCCCACGGTAAAGTCAAACCCGCCACCAGTTGACGTAAGGTTCAGCGAGCCCACTCTATCGTCCAGATCGCCGTCAAATCGCCAGTGGTGCCTCAAGTCCGCCTGCATTACGCCGACGGTCAGACAGAACACCAAAACAAAAGGAGTTAGATAAGCCGATCTTCTACACATAATAATCCTCCTTTAAAAAAGAACGGTTAATAAGTTTTGCTTTCACCGCATTTCGCCTTTGTCTGCCCAGAACAATGGTAAACGACTTGATTCCACCGTCCTTTCTTCCAATGCCCAATGTAGGCAATTTGTTGAAAACTCAATATTTGTAGAGCCTCGGCTGAAATACCGATTTTCGCCTGCTCAAAAACCCAAAAAACCACAAAATCTCACAAACCTACTTATACCAGATCGGCCACCCCACCGTCAAGGAAAATCTTCGGTAAAAACCGTTACACTTGCAGTAGCGAAGAAGTTAGTTTTTGTACAAGATGGAGTGTTATGTTAAGATGCTGCAGAACCTGTAAAAAGAACATAAAAACGAAAGGGAACATTGTGAGACTAAGTCGTCGGGATTTTCTTGCAGCCTCCGGCACGAGTTTGCTATCACTTCGGCATATACCTGCATTTGCAAATGACGCCGGGCAAAAGCGAAGGCCCAATATCGTTATCGTTATGGCGGACGATATGGGTTTTTCGGATATCGGGTGCTTCGGCGGTGAGATCCAGACGCCCAATCTTGACAAACTCGCGGCAAGCGGCCTGCGCTTTACGCAGTTTTACAACTGTGCAAGATGCTGCCCCACGCGAGCTTCTTTAATGACCGGCCAATATCCGCATAAGGTCGGATTGGACCGCAATGGTCAAAGCTTAACTCGCGATGGAATAACCATAGCCGAGGCACTCAAACAGACCGGCTACAATACGGCAATGGCCGGCAAATGGCACCTGTCCAGAACCGACACACTTAAAGATACGAAGCTCCATCAAAAATGGCTGGACCACCAGCACGATCCCGGCCATCCTTTTGCCCCGTTGGAAACTTACCCAGTCAGCCGCGGTTTCGATAAACACTATGGCGTTATCTGGGGTGTCATCGACTACTTCGATCCGTTCTCGCTGGTTGAAGGGACCAGGGCAGTCGAGAATGTCCCCGACGACTACTATTTCACCGATGCGATTAATGAAAAATCAGTCCGGTACATCCGTGAATTCGGACGATCCGACAAACCGTTCTTTTTGTATGTGGCTCATTGCGCTCCTCACTGGCCCCTGCATGCCCGCCCCAAGGACATCGCCAAATATAAAGACACATATAAAGACGGCTGGGAAAAACTCCGGCAAGATCGTTACAAGCGTATGATCGAAATGGGGCTTTTCAAAAAGGAGAACACCCCCCTGCCACCCATACAGGACAGAGGCAGAAGATGGGCCGAACTAACCGAACAGGAAAAGTCTTTCCAGGCGTCGAAGATGGCCGTACATGCGGCGATGGTTGACCGGCTTGACCAGGGCGTCGGCAAAATAATGGAGACGCTTGAACAAACGGGACAGCTTGATAACACTGTCATCTTCTTCTTGTCTGATAACGGCGCTTCACCTGAAGTGCCGCAAACGCCGGGATATGATCGAAACTCTCAGACGCGGGATGGCCGAAAAATACGATACAAGGGAATTTCCGAGCCCGGACCGGAAACCACCTATACCGGCATTGGCGCCCCCTGGGCCAGTGCTTCGAACACACCGTTTCGATATTGGAAAAAAGAATCCTTCGAGGGTGGGTGTCACACGCCTCTAATCGTCCACTGGCCCGGATGGCTCAAAGCAAAGCCGGGATCCGTCACAGCTCAAGTCGGCCACGTAATAGATATAATGCCCACGTGCTTAGAGCTGGCGAGGGCAAAGCATCCGGATCGGTATAACGGGCACACTCTAACGCCGCTGGACGGCAAGACGCTGATGCCCATACTCAGAGACAAGGAACGCGAGGGACACGAAAGGCTCTTTTTCGAACACATGGGCGGCCGGGCCGTCATAGAGGGACACTGGAAACTCGTCGCCCTGAAAGATCGCCCCTGGGAGCTTTACAATCTGAGCCGGGACAGAACAGAGATGGAGAATCTTGCCGCCAAGCACCCCGATCGCGTCTGGACCATGAGCAGACAGTGGGATAGCTGGGCCGGGAAAGTCGGCTTAAAGAAATCCTGATTGCAGGCATCAAACTTCCCTGATACTCAACTTTCAAAATAGACGCCGCCCTTGACCAGTGCTTCTCTAAGATTGCCGTAGCTGAGTTCTCGTGTTCCACATTTCTTTTTGGCGCAGAGAGCCGCGGCGGTGCCCGTCGCCTGACCCTGCCCCATACAGCATACCGTGTTTCTTGTGGACATATGCGCCCTGTGGTCGGAAGTGATTAACATGCCGGCTAAAAGCAAGTTCTCGACGCCCGCGGCGCGCAGCGCCCGGTATGGGAGGCCGTATGTTCCGCCGTTTTTAATCTGGTAGCGAGGCGCGCTATCGTGGAAGCCATACGCCATTACGTCATCATCGAAGTGCCTGCCCTCGATGACGTCTTCATGGCTTATGTCGTAGTCACAGGTGATCAGCCTGCCCCGGCGGATATTAAGCGTCGGGCTGGTCCGGGCCATGAAAGCCTTTTCACAGCCGGGGACATATTTCCTGAACAGTTCCACCGCCTTCGCCTGGCGCTTTCGCACTTCAAGCTCGCCTTTGGCCATATCATCGCGGTTGATGACGCTGCCCGGAACCTTGAAATTGCACTTAACGAACATCAGATAATTATCATGAACGGTGGTTATCATCGAGGACATGCCAATCTTACTCGCCTCCTTTTGGAACTCGCCTCCAAGACCGCCATTGAAACGTACAACTTTTCCGGACTCGCCGCTGCGTATGCCGTAGGCAAGCTGATTGGACCCGCCGTGGGCTTCGAGATGCGCAACATACCCGTCCAAATCCACATTCGCCAGACCAATGCTGTTGCAGCAGGCATAATCGTTGGGGACTTTGTAATCGGCGCCGGCGAATGCGGCCAGATCCCCGTAAGCCGAGCAGTCCACGAACGCCTTGGCGTAGATCGCCTCTCTGCCGGACCGGCTGTCGACTATCGCTCCTCTTATACGGCTACCGTCCATAATGGCCCCAGTAAGCAGTGTGTTCACAGCAATGAAGACTCCCTCTTCATCGAGCATTTGCATAGTGACAAGTTTGTAAAGCTCAGTATCTATCGCCGTGCAGACCGAATCATAATCATACCCTCTCACCATCTCGGCATGTCCCGAGCAGGCGCCGACTGCCATCAAGCGGTCGATGATCTGCTGAGGGATCCCGCGAACCACCTGACGTTTTGTCACGCCGGGAAACGCCTTCCACAGATTGTAGAAGCTGTGAAGCGCAGTGCCGCCTTCGGTGACCGTTCCGCCGGTATAGCCTTTCCTTTCGATCAACATGGTCTTGGCGCCCTGCTGGGCGGCCGCGAGCGCCGCCACTACGCCCCCCGTACCGGCACCGGCGACGACGACATCGAATTTCCTTATCGGCAATTTCTTCGCCGGTTCCTCGTAATAAGTCCCTGTTTGACTCATTGCCGGCGCTCCAATTGCAGTCCCGGCATGAACTCCCGCTCCAATCATGAGCATGTGTTTGGAAAAATCCCGACGATTCATTCTTGTCTCCTTATCTTTACCCATCCTGTCGAAATATTAATACGAGCTATTCTACCGTACATCACTATAGCACTGGCGCATTAAAGTATCAAGCTTTGACGGCTCTCTGCTGTCACATAATAGCCGGCTCTATTTTAATAATTTCGCAAAATGGGCAGAATTTGAGGCTTTAAGTTGGGGCACAATAAAAAGCCCCTACTACTGCCACCAAGAGAATGCTGGATGAGCAGGTAGGGGCTCAAAAGGGCTGCCAGCATCCTTGCCGACAACCCTTAATCGATTACATATCAAAAAAATCTATCGATGTCTATTGTGGTGACTACGTATTTTTAAAAAATTCTTGCCGACGTGCGAAATAAGGCATGTCTGACGGCAAAGGCAAATCGAAGTCAAAAAACCTGCTCTACGCATTTTGCTTTTTTACATAGATTTATTATACTTAATGGGGGGATACTGAAATTATGAACCACAAAAATAAACTGCAAAGTGTTACATCATTTCTGGCAATATGTGCAAGTGTTGTCTCTGCATGTGTTTGTATTCTTTTATTATCCGGGGATTATCACTCGGCGCAATTCAAATTGGACACTTACGAGAGGGAGCTGCAAGGTTGGCAGGCCTGCCGTCAAACTAATCCCGCTTATTTCAAGGCCAACGAACAAGCAGTAAATAGCTGCCTGACAAGCATAAACGAAGCACGGGATAACTTCTGGGTGAGACTTCCAAAAGCACAATTGGCAGGACTTCTCATATTAGCAGGTTTAGTGAGTGCTTCAGGGGGATACCTCATTACCTGGGCTGTCGTGTGGCCTGTCGGCTTCGTTATTTACAAATTGGTCAGATTAATCGCATTTTCTCTTAATTTTAATACTAACAGGCCGGTACACAAAAAATATAATCTCCACTCATTCGCAACGAAGCCTTAGGAAAATCCACGTGTGAACAAAAAATGGAGCCCCAAATCCCCCGGGGTCAATTCCCTCGGTGCGGGGATTCGCAGCCAGATCCCTCCGCACAGATCACCCCTTCAAATTCTTCAGGGCAAGCTTTAAGCAGGGATAATTATTAGCAAGAGAAAAGAAAAACAGCAGATTTTTCAACAGGCCCGGCATCCCTATTTTTCCCTTACCGAATGATTATTTCCGTACCATCTTTTTACCGCAATAAGAAGATCTGTTCTGTTGTCTGCGGCAAGAAGGGCCTTTTGAGCTTGTTTCCGCCTGGGGTGGCGCCTGCAGTAGTGGACAAGGAATTTGCGAAAATACCTGACAGCTTTTATTGGATCATATAGCCGGCAGATCATTTCGAAGTGTTTTAGTATCACTTCGGCCTGCTCAGCGAGGGTTGGAGGAGTCGGTGCCGGCATACCGGTCAAAACGGCATTAAGGCTTTTATAAATCCAGGGATTTCCAATCGCGCCTCGAGCGATGAGGACGCCGTCGATCTTAGCGGTTTCCAGACGCTGAACGATTGTTTGCGGCTCGAAGAGGTCGCCGCTTCCTATTAGTGTTGTCCCTTCGAAGCGATGTTTTATTTCCGCAATAAGGTCCCAATCAACAGCGCCGGCGAATTTTTTTACAACGGTGCGGGCATGGATTGTCAGAGCATCGATGTTCTGCTGTGAGGCATCGAAGACGATCTGATAGAAATTATCGTAAGATTCCCGGCTGGAATCGAAACCTGTTCGCAGCTTCATTGTAACCGGGCATGTTACCGCCTCTCTTACACGGCTGTAAATTTGCTTTACGGTTTCAGGCTCTTTCAGGAGATAGCCGCCTCGTCGCCTGTGAAGCACTTTGGGGGCCGGACAGGCGAAGTTCAAGTCGATTATGTCATAGCCTGCACCTTCAAGTGCCCTGGCGGCCCTTGCCATAGTTGCCGGATCATTTCCGAGAATTTGCGCCCCGACAGGATGCTCATCATCGTGCGGCCTGAAGGCCGGATTTCTCAATAGCTTGGGATGGGCCGCACTTTTGGCCAACATGACGCCGGAAAAAGTCAGAGGTGCGCCGAAATCGAGCCCTAATCTTCGCATTGCATAGTCGCTGTAACCGCTCAGGGGGGCCTGTATGAAGGGGACGCTTAGATTAAGATTGCCTATCTTTAACATTATCAGTCGGATTCGTTTTTTTAGCCGGAAATATCTCCGATAGAGTTCAAATTTCTCTTCCTGGAAAAAAAGACAATCTTACCTATATACTGATAACATATATACCAGAATCAAGAGGCTTTTTCAACAACTCCGCAGTCCCTGGTTTCTCCCTAGTTTCTCAAATACGATTTTAATTGCCAATTTACTTCTTTTGTGTTTTTCTCTATCGCTAAAGATCTAATGGATCCAAGAGCGGAAAGCTCGTGGAAAGAGATACGAGACTCGGCTGGGAATGTAGAATGAAAGATAGAACACGCATCATTGGCAAGTTCCAAAAAGGTGTCTTTCCTCTTGACGATGAAAAGCCATTTGAGATGTAGCGACAAAGGCTCGACAAGACTCCGTCGGGCGCCCCCAAACACCCGGCAGCTCTGAAAATTCTTAAACTGTATTGTACTGCTGAAGAGGCGGATTTCCTGAGTCGTATGCCTGCGAAATTCTGTTCGGCTCCCCAGCTTTCCAGGCTGTACAAGGCAGAGCTGCCGAAGATCAAGGAGGTGCTGGAAAGACTGATCGACAAGTTCCTGGTTGCCGATATGGACTGCGGACAATGTGAAAACGGAACCCTGGTACATCTGCAACTGCTGCAGTTGCTGTTGTAGTATGTTCAATACGGATAATGTTAACATTCTCGGCAGACCGCTCGCGGTTCCAATCGCCCCGGCCGTTCGGAATTGCGTGGTTGGCAATCTCGACCAGCACAGCTTAATAGACATCCCAGCTTACGAGTTCATAATCCAGGCACCGGCATCGAGGATCCGGCATCCCTCTACGCTATACGCTATACGCTCTACGCTTTTCAGCCTGCTCTGCGGAATTCGAAGGTATTAAGTGAGGAGTCACGGAGATTTTTTCAGAATTTTCTTGACGACAAACCACTTCGTTCGTATAATATACAACAAATTGAATATAGAATACAAAAAACAGGAGACTTTGTTATTTATTATTGATTATTTCTCTTGCTTCTGGGCTTTCTGTGGCTCAAACAACAGTGTTAATCGGTAATACAATCTTTCATCTTCTTGTTTTTTGTGCGTGTTTTTTATTATGGCTTATCGTAATGTCATTATTTGCAGGAATTTATGAGACATTTTCACAGAAGGAACTTCTTGGCTTCATCCGGTTAATGGGTAGGTGGACCGCAC
>JBARRE010000532.1:0-12837 GCA_049644065.1 Sedimentisphaerales bacterium
GAGTTCGTATTATGAGTAATCTTAACAAAAGACTTGCTCTGATAGAAATGACCAACCATAAATTTCTGGATGACAAGTATCGCAAACAGCAGACAATGTTTGCAGATGGCACAAAAGTATTGATCGATCTTGATAAGGACACTTATACAATTGTTCCGGAGTTATAAGAAATGGAACTTTTGGCTGTCAGGGATGCTTCAAGATTGCAAAGGAGTTTACAAACAGAACTCCAAATAGGTCGAAAAAGATGAGAGTTCCGGCAGTTGAGAGGATAACCGACAGTAGAGTATATTTTTAAAAGGGAGATTGAAAATGAAAGATATGATGGAGCGATTGTGCTTCTTGATAGGAGATTGGAATTTAGAATACAAAATACCCAAGAGCAGGTTCAGCGAAGCAGCAACAGGAACGGGAACCGGGACGTTCAGGAGAGCACTCAAAATATACTTTCATAAAGAGCGTATCGGAAATGTGAATGCAAAAACTTAAATTGCTCTAGACAAATGATATAGATATGCACCTGGCCTAAGCTGTTCGATGACTCTGAAGGGTGGAGTGACAGAAGAATAAAAAGGGGTCAGGCTTTTGATTTAGGTGTACTAAACTTTCGCCACTCCATTCATCGTCTGTTGCCCTCTCACAAACACTGGACCAATTATTGGGTAGCAGGCCAGGCCAGACAATGGACAGAATCGGAAAAGCATTAGAAATTAGCTTTGAACGGCACAGAGGGCAGAAACGTAAAGTCAATGGTGCGCCTTACATCGTATACATATTAGATGTTGCCAAGTACTTGCTGTCCGAGCCCAATGTGCCGGAGGATGTTGTCATCGTCGGGATATTGCATGACACGCTTGAAGATACTGATTATAGCCCCAAGGAATTAAAAAAGGAATTCGGCGAAAGCGTTCTTGACCTCGTCAGCTTTGCAACAGAGCCTGGTCATAATATGAAAACATGCAGGGAAGATAAGAAGCGTACTTGGAAGTCAAGAAAACAGCACACTATTGATTCCTGCAGTAAAGCATCGAGCGCCAAGCTTATGCAGTATCGCACGTAACACGAATACGGTCCCACTGACAATTGTTTTATAGTACCAGACCCAGGGCCATCTTGCTGATAGCACTAACACTGGGCAGAATAATGGTCTCGTAGCTCTGACCACTAAGGTTTGTAAAGCGGCCGTCCTTCATGGCCATGATCTTGGCTATCGCCTCATCGTCCACAAAATCGAAGTCACGCTGCTGCTCCAAGAGTTTTTCGCTCAAACTCCACATGACCTGATTCGGCTTGAAATCGCCGTACCAAAAACTCAGGGACGGGAAGTACACTGCAATGCGTGCATCGGGCCGTCCCTGGGACATCACATAACAGGCCCGATTGACACTCGCCATCATCGCAGGAAAGGCCGGATCCGCCATGTACCCATACTGCTGCCGGATATTGGCCTGCTTCCTGGATGAGGCAGGGAAGAACATGAACTCGAACAGATTGATACCGCGTACGAGCTGGTAGTTGGTACCCCACTCGGCGGTCTCCACAGTCACAGGCGACTGGTTGTACGCAGCATAACTCTCGCTCAGCACCCTGGCCTTGCCGTAGACATGGGCCACGGACGCAGGCAGACGCACAAAGTCCGCGTTCTTGCCAGGCCAGACCTGGTTCCAGATACTGTCCACGCCCGGGATCTGCACTTCACGCAGGTCACGGAAAAAATCGCCACTCGTAAAGGTCAGCATCTCCAGCCGATGTTCATTGTTAAGGTGAGTCACGTGTTCCACACCATGGTCTGCACACCACCTGGCTTGCAGGCCGAAGAAGTGTTTGCCGTATAGGTCAGACCAGATGTCCCAGTAATCGGCCTTGGCACGTCGCTGTTTGTCGGTCAGTTCAATACGAGGACCGCGTCTTCCCATGTTGGCTAAGTACGGCAGGTATGGCGTGACATCATAGCCCTTCCCGGCTTTGAATAGTTCGAGGATGCCGTCCGTCCAGGGGGTCGCTGCAAACTCGGGCTCGTCGCCTCTAAAGCCCAGCACGGTGGTGCCGAGTTCTTCACCCAGGTACTTTTTGTACTGCTCGTGGGTCCAGGCAATGAACTGCTTGACTGCTTCCGGCTTAATCAGATCGCCCACAGAATTTTTCGTGGTCTTGGAGCGGGACGAGTCATTCACAGCCCTGGTCACTGGGGTACGATAGTTGTGATCCACAACAGCCAGTTGCCAACTGCCTTGTGCTGGTACGGTCCAGGCGATCTTACCGGCACTGATGTCCAAAGCCTGATTCTCACCTGTGTCACGGTTCACAGCGATCACGCCCACCACCTGGTCGTCCAGGTCGCGTGTGATCTTCTCGCCATTGTCACAGTTGATGGTCTGTGCCAGGCCGATGCCCTGCATGCGCAGATCAGGTCGTTCCTTGCTGAACAGACCGCCGGCAAACCCACTGGGGTACTTGCCTTCGTCAATGATCCACACACGCATGCCGCGTGCCTTGGCCTGCTCCACAGCAAACCGCACCATCTTGAACCAGCCTTCGGTCAGGTACGGGGCATTGTCCATGTCATACCCGGCTTCGATGGTGACCGCCCGAAAGCCGCGTTTATGCACCAGATCCAGATCTCGAATTATCACCTCTTCGGTCACAGGCCCATCCCATCCCCAGGTAAGTGTCACAGCATACTCCGGTGGTGGAGATTGAAACTGAGCAGCCACCTCCCTGGCCGTCGGATTCGACAGGCGCTGCCAGGGTTTATTTTGGGCACAGGCGCTGTTCAAACAGAAAATCAGACTTAATATGATGGCTACTTTTTTCATATTATCAATCTCCTTATAGGGTTCAGGCTTACTGACCAAGCCGTCTACGTCCGCCCTGAGAGGGTGCAAAACATAGGATCTCGTCAGGCAGATGATCCCCTACAATACTGAGCGCGGCGATGTTTGTCAAGCCATCCTGAGCCGCCCCATTGGTATTTATACAGGAGCCACGGATTCATAATGGAGATGAGGCGGGTTTCTTACGAGGAAACAATTCCACGTATGGCATCAGGGCATACCGTACATATCCCTCAGAACCTGCCATATTTAAGTTTAAAGTATTGGTTTATGGCCGATAGACTCACCCCTGGGCATAAGGCGTCTTCGGATGTCGGTATATAGATTATAGATCCGGGGATATCTATGAGCAAGCGTATGTCAAGACGTTAGTCGATTACGTTCGGGCCGACGAATGACTTTTCACACACGCTATTAGAAATGTCTTGCGTGAATCCCCTAATTCGCTTAAAAATCAATTTCGTGTTAAAATCATTAAGATGCCCATTGAAAGAGCAGGAAAGAAATTGGCACTTCGAACAAATCGGGAAATGATCCATGGACAACCAATCATTGAAAACAGGCGGTTTTACCTTACCAGGTGAAGCGGGATATGAAGATTTAACACTGCGTCTTGCCCGGCTCTGGGGAGCCGACGTGATTCGAGACAGTGACGGTACTCAACTGTCCGACAAGATCTATAAATCAGGCTATGATATCTATTCCACACTCTGCCTGGTCCGGGCTGACAATGAATGGGCCAAAGACAATCCGGACAAGCTCCAGCAGTGCTGTATCATGAGCCGGCCGGTCCTCGCACAGGCCGCTTCGGTCACCATCGACTTATTGAAGGGCTATGTAATCCACCACATCCCTTAGTTCATGCAATATCGTGCTGTTCCATACATCAGGATCGGCGCTGGGACGATAGTTTGATGACCCTGCGGCGATTAATTGGATACCGGGTGAGGTAAGCCTCATTAGTTTTGCCGCTTCACGGGCTTTCTTGCTGTAGTCTTCGGCATTCAGGTGACCCATCTGTCAGAATCCGTCCATTTCATTCCCAAGGCTCCAGTGCTTGATATTATGTGGTTCAGAATATCCGTGTTCGCGTCGTAACTCGGCAAAGTAAGGCCCTTCTTTGACATTGCGGTATTCCACCCAGCGTTGCGCTTCTTCGATAGTGCCCGTGCCCATATTCACCGCAAAATATGGTTCGGTTCCTATCTCTTTGGCAAATATCGTACAAGCCTGACAGGTAGACAATGCAGCCTTACGATCAACTGCCGAGCGGCTTTACACGCGTGCTCATGGTACTGACTGGCATATCAAAGCTATCCACCGAATCGGGCATCCCGGGATCGAATTTCTGGAAGTCGTCCACGATGTACCTGGCCAAATCCAGCTTGTTCTCCCTGATGCCCTGTACAACACACTTGGCAAGCTGGTAGCTGCCATAATTGTTGTGGTGTGTCCCATCATTGAATGCTTTGTCCAGATTGTCTCCCAGAGCTTTGTATAATACCTTACTCATAGCGTGCAGATCGATCAGCGGCACCTTGTCTTCCCGGGCCACTTCCGGCTTGTCAAACTCTCCGGTCGTTGTCTGTACCTTTTCCAGCATTAGACAGTCGGGCGATGAATGAGCCCGGCCTGCCTACGTCCATATCACGACCACGGTCAGCCTTGCCACGATCCACAGTCGTATAACGATAGCAGGACCGCGTTTTTGACTACGCCCGGCAGGATTCGAACCTGCGACCTTCGGTTTAGGAAACCCCTGACTATAAACAGTAAAGTCTTAGTATACCAGAACTTATAGATTTCAAATATTTTTTATGTTTACTTTTGTATGATTCTGAGGATAACACTTCTGAACTGACAGGGAAAGCCAATTCTGCTATAATACAAGGGTAAATTTACTTATTGGGCAGTGCAGAGGTGACAGGCTTTTGACTCACCTGTCTTTCTCCTGTTGCCCTGCGTTGCTCATTTTTAGAAAGAACAGGTGACAAAATGACGCTTGAAGAAATTGCTAAAGAACTTGAAGAAAAAGTTAAGCAGCCAGACAAAGAAGGTCTCAAACAAACCCTAAAGAAAATCCCTGACTATTATCCTCAATTAGTCAACCATCCCAATTTACAAGTTTTACAAAAAGAATATGATAAGCTTACACAAATTGTCGAGAATTGGAAATGGCCGAGCTTATCTACTATAGAGGATGATGTTTATAGATTCACTGCTTTGCTTCGAAGTTTTACAAATGCAGTTCAACCTCATTACGTAACACTGGTTCATTTTATTCAATTATACTGTGACCTTCCTAGTAAGAAAAGTGCAGAAGATTACCGGGATATACTACAAGATGCTGACCGAAAAAAGAAAATAAAGTTACCTAAAGTAGGGCCAGAAAATTTGAAGACAGGTAAAACAAGGTTATATGATAGAGAGAAATTAATAGTAAACTGGCCAAGTTATCAACTTATTATACCAAGTCTCCCCCCTCTACTCTAAAGAGAAAAAAGTAGCGGAAAAGCGTTTAGAAAAGCGTTTAGAAAAGCAGTGGAAAAGCGGTTAGAGTAGTAACTTCCCACATCGAAAACCCATCACTATAGTCTATAATTGGCGTTTTGGTAAATGAACTAAAAATTATGAACGCCTCTGAGTTGGCTAATTTACTTGGTATTCGAAAAATAACTATTCGACGCTGGGCTAAAGAGAAGAAGATTCCAAGTATTGTTTTACCCAGTGGCCGAATGCGATTTGAACCATCAGCAGTTATTGATGCTTTGAAAAAACCAGAGTCAAAAGATACCGAGTCAATCAAAGACGAGTTTCTAAATCTGGAAGAACTCAGTGCGAAGTTAGAATTGCCTGAAGAATATCTGGAGCTTCTGGCTAAGCACGGGGCGATACCATTTCACATTGATAGTGAGAAAAAGTTGATGTTCAGGTTAATTTCTGTCGTTGACTGCCTTGTAAAATTAAATCCTCAGGACATGGACATCAGCAAAACATTTTCTCTCTACAAGATATTGATGGGCTTTCACAATGAAGTCAAAAAAGAATAGTGACATTCTTATTATTGTAGAGCCTCGATTAGTCGGCGCTGAGGTAGCGGCTCGGATTTTAGGTATATCGGTAAAATATTTCTGGCAGTTGGACCGCCGAGGTGCAATTCCGCTACCAGTTCAGAATTTTGGAGGCAGAAGGAAGTTATGGTCAGTACATTCGCTCGATGAATTTGTTCAAAAAGGATGTCCCTCCAGATGAAAACCACAGAGGACACTTTTAGCTTGATATCAACGGCCGCCATTTTGGAGATTGACCGAGACGAGTTATCGTACCTGGTTGCGAGCGTGGATAAACCACTCGGACCCGGACGCCTTTATATCCCTGATGGTCATCCCAGCAGGATTCGTTTTACGTGGAAGCATATTCAGACTATCAAGAAAAGACTAAGAAATTACAAGCCAGAGCCATTGGATTTTGGGGCGGTCGAGGAAGTATTTGAAAGGTTATTAAAAAATCGGGGTCTTTCTGCTGAGATACTGGGTAGCTCCACTCCAGCAGGGGGGCCCCATTCTAAGGAGCTACTGGGTGAAACACGAGACAACAACTAAATATGTATACCGAGACGAAAATGGTAAATCTCTCTATCGCAAGACTATCACCAGATACCTTGATGGTGACAAAAACCCTACATGGGAGTATTGGAACGGTAAGGTATGGAAATCAGGAGTAGGACCTAACAAAAATGAAGACCATAAAGCTCAATGGATTAACCGTAACAAACCTTTATATAACCTGCAGGGCTTGTACAAATCAAGAGACACAGGCGAACCAGTTTTTATATGTGAAGGTGAAAAATGTGTAGAAGTATTAAAAAAACTTGGACTAACAGCAACGTGTCACTGCATAGGAAGTAAGGGGGAATGGCGAAAAGTGTATGGTACATATATGAAAAATCGTCCCGTTTACATCTTTGCTGACAATGACAATGATGGTATGGAACATGCAAAGACGATGGCAAAGGGAGCGTTAACAGTCGCAAGAGAAGTTTGCATTGTTACTCCCTGGAGGGACAAACCCAGAGGCTACGATGTCGCTGACTGGATTCAGGAGCATGTAAAAGCAAGTAAGATGTGGCTTGTAAAACAGCTAAAGAGATTTGTAAAGGAAGCTCCTGTTTTCACTGAGCGGGACTTGCTGCCTTATCGAGTTTACGATTTAGCTGAAGTTAAAAAGTTTGAAAATCCTGAATTTCAGATTGATAAAATCCTCCCTGCGAACTGTTTTGCTATTCTCTATAGCCCGACAAAAACTGGTAAATCCTTTTTGGCGCTTAGCTGGGCGGGAGCAATTCAGACAGGCAACCCGTGGTTAAATTTATATCCTACGCAGCAAGGTCAAGTAGTTTATGTCATAGCAGAAGGGGGGCAGGGTGACTGGAAGCTCAGAATCAAGGCTCTGCAGAAGGGCTATCGTCGGACTAAGACCAGAGAGCAGCTTGACAAAATGCGAGTTATCTTCGACCAGCCTTTACTCGACACAAACGACATTGACAAGCTGATAGAGGTTTTTGAAATGATTGACCCTCCACCAGTGCTTGTGATACTGGACACCAAAGCACGCACATCATCAGGCAGCGAGGTTTCAGGTCAAGACACTAATTTATATGTGCATGCAGTGGATAGAATCCGAGATTGGTTTGGCTGTTCAGTGCTTGTTGTTGACCACACCCCGCTAAGTGATGTCACTCGTACACGGGGACATAGTGGCCTGATGGCTGCTGCTGATATATTTATAAGAATCGAAAAGCCCGAAAAGGGTTCTGGCCTCGCTAAGGTTATTTGTGAGAACGCTCGTGCCTGCGAACCTTTTGAGGATGTATATATTGAGCTTATCAGTGAGTCTGTGAGTGAGGACCTAACTTCGCTGCGAGTAGTTGCAGGGGACAGGGCAGAGTGGAAAAGCGAAAAAGCTAAAGCGATTGACAAGAACGTAGAATTGATTACGAGTGTTTTGAAAGAGCAGCCCGGTCTAAATTCGAAGCAGCTACAAAAAGCGTCTGGACTTAAAAGGACCTTTTACAACGTAATCAAGTATATGGTGGAGCATGATTTGGCAGAAAATAAAGGAACAGAAAGCAGACCGAAATGGCATCTTTTATAGTAAAAAATTATAAGAGTGCAAAGAGTGCATGCACACTTAATTTGCATAGTGCACTGTCAAATAGAAAGATGAGTGTGCAAGTGTGCATATTCCTTATAGGAATGCACTCTGCACTCTTCTCTTTTGACCCGGTGTCTAAAACGAGCGTAAGAGGTCAGAAAATCGTTACAAAAACTTTACAGAGGTTGGCTGAATATAATGATAAAAAATTAAAACGCCCGTTACACCGTTACACCCGTTACACCATTTGTTACTTAATTTTTATTAGCGCGTATATGTAAAAACTAATAGAAAAACGCCGTAACACCCGTAACGGTGTAACGCTTAGTGACGTTCTGTTTTTCTTATGTGGTGAGGCGGAAATAACACCCACTCGAACAAGAATGATATATTTAGAGTGACGTAGTGTGAGGCTGACGAAAACAGCATAAAGCGCTATAATGGCAGCATAAAAGACAGTACAAAGGAATATAGGTTAATGATAAGTTCTTTAATAACAACGACTTACAAGGACAAGGAATTGGTTGGGATAACCGAAACCAGCGTTTTTGGAGCCAAAATGACGCTTTATATATATGGGCGCCTACGGGCGTCGTAGGGCGATTATGAGAATCATGGGTATAACGCTATATGTTTACCCCACTTTGTTCCTCTGGGACGACGCTGGCTGCTTTCTCACGACAGTCTGTAAAATAATTGGGTCAATGAGTGATTATTATTTAAGTATATTGAGTTAAAAATGCCAAGAAGTAAATTACCAAAAAGCGAAAGACATAAATACAAACTGCACAAGAAACGCAGCAAAGAAAGTTACAAAGCGAAAACCCCTGAAGCGCATGAACGTAAAATATACAACCTGAAATTCAACATGATTAAGCGAGGCGAGTGGCCGCCCACAAAAATTCCAAAGGTGAAAATCAGCAAGGATATTATCAAATTCGCTGAAAAAGAATTCTTGGTGGAGCTACTTTATCAAAAGATTAAACCTACTCTGGCTCTGCTCGGAACTCCTAAGAAATGCGGTAAGTCAACACTTGCAGCGATTGTGGCGTTATTTCTGTTATGCTCTAAGAAATTCGCTGAGATATATATCGTTGGCCCCGACCTTGAGCAATCTACTCTGGTGGTGTATTCTAAGATACGAACATCGCTCCGATTAAACAAAGAGCTGCACGGGCTATGCAAAATAGGTCGAAAGGAAATTGTTCACCGAGAAACGGGTTCTTTCATACGGCCGCTTGCGTGCTCGTCAACTAATGCAGGTCTTAATCCAACTCTGTGTGTTTTCGATGAGCTTTGGAGGTTTAATACGCAAGAGGCTGTGCAGGCGTACGACGAGCTGACGAACATTCCGTCAAAGGACAACCTAAACCTTATTGTCACTTATGCTGGATATGCGGAAGATGAGGGCAGTATTTTATATGGAATATACAAGAAGGGTATTGACCAAGCAGAAGGCCGAGAAGATAGAGACAAGCAGTTCCTGTTCAGGTGGTATGGCGAAGAGCTTTACAGCCATATCCCCTGGGTGACTAAAAACTATCTGACCTTACAGCGTAGTCGCTTACGCCCCAACACTTATGCACGCCTTCACCAGAACGAGTGGGTGTCGGGAACAGAGAGCTTTATCTCTTCTACGATATTGGATGATTGCACTCATAACCATCGAAAAGGAATGAGCTTTGACGGCAAGGTGTGCCTCGGTGTTGATATCGGACTCAAGCATGATTGCAGTGCAGTTGTTGTTGTGGGCAGGGTTCCCGACAAGGACAAAAGTCTTATCCTGATTGACCATTCGATTTTCATTCCTGACGCAAAGCATCACCAAATAATAAATCTTGAGCAAACAATAGAGCGTGACATTCTGCGATACAACGATAAGTACAAAATTCAAGCGGTGCTGTACGACCCGTACCAATTCGCCAGAAGCGCTGCAACACTAAAGAATGCCCATATTAGGATGGTGGAATTTCCTCAAACTGTGGGAAACACGTGCGAAATGACAGAAGCCCTGTCCACGCTGTTGCAAAATCATTGCTTATTGCTGTATCCAGACAAAACAATCAGGCAGCACTTATTGAACGCACGTGTGAAAGAAACACAAAGAGGGTGGCGGTTGGTTAAGGGGAGAAAGAGCAAGAAGATCGACCTCGATATCGCGCTGGCGATGGCGGTGCTGGGTGCACAACAGAAGCTATTGCTGAAATCCGGGAAAAAAGGTTCCATATATATAGGTGAAAGCGGAGGCGGAGGAGAAAGCCATACAGGGAATGAGATGTTTGAAAGCATGGTGAAAGCCTCCCGACTTGAGACCAAATCTATAAAATTGGAGATGATATAATGGCGAAACACAACGTCACAACTAAAGAATTAGTCAAGCTCCTCAATGATTTTGAGCCATTATGGAAAATCACCCCCTACATAATTGAAAAAAACAGGTTCACGCAGGCTCACAAGAACGCTTTAGCGGATGAAATTTTGAGAATACAAAAAAGTTTTGAGGGTAAGTCTGAACTATTCGCAGAAGTCAAGAGGCAAGCTTTTAAGGCCGCTAAGGAGAACCCACCTCTCTGGCCAAGTTTGCGGTGGGATTTGTAGTAATGATAACATTAACAATTATTTAAGGAGAATAGAAATGCGTAATATGATCACAGGAATTGAAATGATTGAGAAGCAAGACGACGGCACCATGGAATTGTCGCAAGCAACCGGCTTGTCTATCAAGAAAAATCTGGACATTGACAAAGAGGGTGAAACCTACGACCCGATTGATGGCAGTTACAAGTGTGTTGAGAAGTCTGACAAACCACTCTGGCCAAGTATCGTTGGTGAAGTGCCAGTTGAGAAAGGCGATGGCGACGAATTTGAAATGTTCGCCCCATTTATCAAAGTTGACAAGGAAAAACAGATTTTGTATGCGGTTGTATATGAGCCGAATGTCAAGGATTCACAGGGAGATTCTGCGGATGCAGAGCAAATTGAACTTGCAGCACATCAGTTTATGAAGGAATGTCAGACCATTAAAATTATGCACAAAGGCAAAAAGCGAGACGACATCGACATTCTTGAAAGTTATGTGGCGCCCTGTGACTGTGAGATCGGTGAAGTGGCGGTGACTAAAGGAACTTGGCTAATCGTTCTGAAAATTAACGACAAGAAATTATGGGCTGCATGCAAATCAGGAAAACTCACAGGCGTAAGTATGGCTGGACATGCGAGATCCGAATCGGATGCAGCTTAACAAGATGATAAAGGTGGCGACAGTTGCGTATTGCAAGAGAGCACATGGAACGCATAAGACAAAGCGATGGTTAAGCATCAGCAAGGGCGTTGTGGCTCTCTTTTATAAACGCATGAAGGAGAAAGAAAAGAAATGATAACAACAAAAGTAATTTGGCATCCAACGACAGAAGATTTAGATAATCCGAATATCCATTTTTTGAATAGGGAACCGTTGTTACAAGAACGATTTCAAACAGAACACAAGAAAGGAATTAAAGTTATGCAAAACGAAATTAAGAAAATCAAAACAAAGTTAGCCGAGATAAAGCGACAGCAAGTCACCGACCAAGCTGGACTTGAGCGACTGCGTGAAAAACGAGCAAGGCTTTTTGTCGAGGACTTAACAAAGCACTCCAAACAAATCGCAAAGCTTGACACCGATATTGAAAAGCTGCAAACGTTTATCACAGGCTTGCCAGACGTTATAACCGTGCTGGAAGGTCAGTTGCAAACAGCCAATGCAAAATTTGCAGCAGAGGCACGCGATGAACTGCTCAACACTCAGAAGAAAGTGACAGAGCAGACAACGGTATTATCGAAGGAGCTTGTCGCAAAACTGAAAGAGGCTGTTGAGACTAACCAGAAGTTGCGACAGAAATATGCTGAGTATAAGCAATTGTCCGATTTAACGAAGATTGATTTTCTTGGGAACAAATTCGCTGAACCAAGCCAGCAAATGTTGGATTACCTATATGGCTTTTTGTCTGGTGAGTTGCAAGGCAAACATTGTCGTTTGACTCTGTCGCCACCGTGCCCTCAGATATAATGATAATATTCTTTTTCCATAAGCAAAGAGGCATGCTCGAAGAGATGGTTAGCAGGTTACCAGTCTCAAAGAGATGCTGGGCTTTACTCCTTTTGCAGGGGCGTTGAGAATGTCCACTCAGCGCCTCTATTTTTTAATTTTTAAGCTGGTTGCAAATGAGGCTGATTAAAATTATAAAATTGTTGCGGTACTGTAAAGAGCAAGAGCAAAAGCTCCTGGACCAACTCATTTACCTTAGTGATGAAGAACTGCTGCAAAATTGTCCAGACGATAACGCTGATGAGTTGCGAGACATGTTCAAATCTTTACGTGCTCAGGGAAGTTTAATTCTCGCAACGTTGGATAGAGCAATTCTGGATTACGACACGTGACATTTGAGTGCAAAAAAAAGGGAAGCCACATCCGAAGATGCAGCTCCCGATTTTGTGTCAGGACTTCTTGGCCTTCTTGGTTTTCTTGGTTTTCTTGGTTTTCTTGGTCTTCTTGCGAGGCTTGTTCAACCCCCCCTTGTGCCCCAACCTGCGAAGCGATGCTCTGATGTGACGTTTCTCTGTCCCGTCAGAGGATTTTTTAAGCGCTTCCAGTAACTGAGGAATTGTGCGTGTGTCACTTGCTGTTGCTTTCTTACTTGATTTTTTGGTTTTCTTTGTTGCCATGATCTTGCTCCTAATTAAAAGGTTAGATTGATATTTCATTTTCGCTCCACAGATGGAGCACTTTAATTTTTTGATGTCTCCAATTGGACTTAGCATCACGGGGTCCAGTGAATAGCACCCCTTAACACACTCAATTCTCATCTCC
>JBARRE010000533.1:0-9672 GCA_049644065.1 Sedimentisphaerales bacterium
CTAACAGTTCGTTAATTACCACTTCGCCGAGCGCTGGAAGCCGGCCAGTATCGTCCCAGCCGGGCGAGCCGCCTGCATCGGCGCTCGGGCGCCAGGCGCTCTTGCCGTCCCACTGGTTCGGATCGGCAGTGGCCGGATCTTTTATCGTCAGAGAGAAATCCATCCCGTCGGTAATATTATACCAGTTGTCGTTGTATCTGAAATTCAGTATGCTTTGGCCGATGGCATCCTGCAGCTCGATTTTTTCGCCGGCGTTATTCAGGCTGCCGGAATACTCGCCGGCGATTTTCAAGTCGATTCCATATCGATCCGAAAACGCTTCGATGTCTTTAACCACGACTACGTATTCGCCTGCTGCAAGCTCCATAGACGGGAAGGTAAAATCGATGCCGTTCGTGAAGCGCACCAGGTTCAGATTCAGCGTTTCGGTTCCGATGTTCTTCAGCTCGATGAATTCTGTGTCGCGGGCATCTTGCCCGCGATCCGAGGGCGGGACGCCCTCGACACTAAGCGGGTTGTACATAATCTCGGTGATCCGCAGATTATCCGCGACCGGCCCGACGGCAAAGGTTACTTCGCTCAGTGCGCTCCATACGGCACCGTTCAAAAGACGCGTTTTGAAGGCGGTGCTCTCGGCCAGTTGGAGCGGCCCGGCATATCTTATCGCGCTGTCGGAGAGGAAATCACCGACAGGCGAGCTTTCGCCGGCGATGAGCTGGGCGGAGATCAGCATGTCGGAACTTGTTAGAGAGTTGTTCAGGCCCTGGATGGCTAATATATTGCTGCTACGCTGCAGTCTGTCGGTAAAGGCTGAGATATCGATCATTTCCGGATTTACGGCCGCCGAATCGTCGTGTGAGCCGTTCGCACTGGAGTTCCAGGCCGGTGTCCCGGTAAAATTGCGTCGGGCCACTTCCGTCCCATTCAGGTAAGCGACAAATCCGTCATCATACCGAATCATCAATCTCATAAAGTTGAAGCCGGTCACCTCGTCAGAGTCGGCTGTGAACGGGATGCGGATATAGCAGGAATTGTTGCCGTTATACATCTGGGCTTCGAGATCGAGACTGATGTAGTTTTGATAACCCGAGCTTCTTTCGTAACCAACTCCGCCGGGACTGCCTGTGCTGAGCGTCCAGGCCGAGTCGTTGAAAGTCCCGCCGCCTTTCCAGTTGCTGCTGATCGAGCCGGATGGAACAATAACCCGCTTGGCGGCGTTCTCAGCAACAAGAGTCACATTGCTGACAATGTTCTGTTGGGTGGGCAGGCGCGGGTCCTTGCCGTCGGTCGTGTAGTAAATCGTGCCCAAAGTAGCGGTCATCGAGAGCACGTGAGTCGATGGAATCGGTCCCCCGTGCTGGGGCTGGCCGTTGATATTGAAGGCCGGCGGATCGATGGAAGGATAGAGGCCCGCGCTGCGTAATTGCCCCAGGACAATCGCCGGACGCCGGGGCATGTAAGTGCCGAGAATGTAGTCGCGCGAGGCCTGCCATTCGGCCAGCGTATAGGGATTGCTGCGTGCCTGGTCTCCCCAGCGTGCCGACTCGGCGATAATTGCCAGCTCGATCTGGTCGGCGAGCTGCTTGTAGCGGGCGTAAGACGCCTCCGTCGTTCCCGGGCCGTCATTAAACATGTGCCGGTAGGTGTGATCGGCGAAGAGCATACGAAACTCCTCGTTATCTCTGAGTGTGACGTATGGCCGAGCGCCATTTGAGCTTACGCCGGTGACGTTCGCATTGAGGTTCGACCAGATGACGATTGCGCCTTCCGAGTCCCAGTTGAAGAACTTGAATCCGGTGGCGTTCGGTGGTCGACGACAGGCGGCGAAAAAGTTATGATTGGGCCAGTCCCCCACGCCGCCCCAGAAATTCGTGAATAACCAGTCGATATAGTTTTCGATGTCCAGCAGATCATCGTAAGCGGGATTATTTGTGCCGTCGGGATTGTTGCCCTGTATCCTCTGGTAAGATTCCGTGTCCGTTAGTCCACCACCTACCTGGCTCAGCATGGCGTTCCAGGTAGTTGTTCTGCTCTCACCGGTGGGTGTGCCTGAATTGAGAGAATCCCATTCTTCTTTGTCGCCGCCGTAATAATTGGCGCAGAAAGAAGCCATAGGCCGTTCGGTCGGGTGATACAGGCCCCAGTAGAGCCCATTGACGTACAGGTGCACAAATGTCCCATGAGGCGAAACCTGCCCCGTGTCCAACTGGAAGCGATGCATGAACTCGTCGATAATGTACTGAGTATTTACACCTCCCCAGTTGTTCCACCCGTCGTTCGATCCTGCCCGAAGAACAATAGTGTCAAATCTTGCCGCGGCGTCCGGGGCATCGAACAGGCGATAATTCAGCTTAGTCGGGCCGTATTGGCGCTTGAAGAGCAGGCGGAACGATTTCTTTCTTGTGAGATTCATGCCGCGGAACGGATTGCCGCCATAGATTCGCAAGCCGGCATTCACCTGAAATCCGGTAGTGTTGTCTGGAAAGAAATATTCAACCGAAGCCGGCCTTTCCCAGGCCACACCGGCTGAACCTGAATTCGAATAGATGCCGCCCGCGCCGAACAGATTGTCTGTTTCGGTCACAATTGACATCGTCGGTAGCGACAAGAGTGAATTTCTGATCCGGCCGCGGTACTCCGAATCGTTAACTACCTCGGGATCCATCTCGTAGTCTGCTGTAGTCGAGCCCCACCTGTCGGGGAAGCCAAACGGTCTATTCGGTTGACGGGCCACCTGGCTGAGGAAAATATAGGTCTGTGTGTCAACGTTGGTTGACATCCAGCCGGGCCTGAAGGCCATCGCTCGCAGGCATGTAGTCGTAGATATTCGGATCGGGATGAAATATTCGTTGCCGTGCGAATCGCTCGGGGCACTGCCGTCCAAAGTATAATGTATCGTGACCCCCGGCGTATCGCAGGTAATGGCCACATCGAAGGGCATGTCGTAGAAGCCGCGATCGACGCTGAAATTCGTGTCGGCCACAATATTCATCGCGCCGGCAACATTAAACTGCCCCGGCGTCGCTGTACTAAAGTACTGCGGCATCATCCTGTTGCTGGCGGCGATAAGTTCGGGCAGGATAAGAAACTCCCCGTCGGCCTTGTCGTCGTTTAAGCCGTGAATCGCCAGCACGTTTTTGCCTTCGCGCAAATCGCCGGTCAGATTGGAAATGTCGAAGTGTACAAATTCCGAGGCCAGCTCGTTCGAACGGTCGCCGTCGGCGGCGGAGTTCCACGCGGGCACGCCGGTAAAATTACCCCTGGCGATTTCGATGCCGTTGAGATACGCCAGAAACGCGTCCTCGTATTTCATCCGCAGTGCCAGCGAGTCGAAAAAGGCGGTCTGGTCGCCCTCGAATTCGATCCGCGTCCACAGCGAGGTATTGACGTTTTTCATTTGCTGCTCGATATTCGTGTTGGCTTCGTCGCTGGAGCTGATTACGTAGAGTCCGCCGTTTGCAATATCGCCCACCAGCCGGAAGCGTGACGCGTTGAACGATGAGTGACGTCCCTGTGCGGCGAAGAATTCCAGTGACGAGCCGCCGCCCCGCTCGTAGAAGACCAGGCGCAGATCATAAAAGCCCCATTCCTGAAAGTTGAAAGTCACGAGTGTGTCGCTTGCCGAACGAGGGGAAGGGTAGGAAAACGACAGCACGTTGGTGCCGTTGGTCATTTCCACTCCGAAGCCGTCGTCGCTGTTGACGCCGAAAGTCCAGTCGCCGCCCTGGGGGATCAGGACTTTGCCGGTCACGAGGATGACAAAATCCTCCACGTTGGCGCCTATCGTCGTGGATGGAAACGGATTGTCGTCAGCGAAGTGACCGTTGCCGTCGGTGTTGAAATAGTTGATAACCGGCGCCGTCTCGGCAGCCACTGCGCTCTGGTATGATGGATTGTCGATTACCAGCTCGGCGGTGTCCAGGTCGCTGACGGCCGTGTTTGCCTTATAGAAAATCACTTCGAATCCCGGTGCGGTAGTGCCGAAGCCGATGCCCGTAGGCCCGGAGTTCCATGCCGAGTCGTCAAAATCGAGCGATGTCCAGTCTTTACCTTCGTCGCCGGCTGTGGGGATGCGATATGAAGCCCTCGCTCCCGGTGGTATTAGCGATGTAGCGTATTGCCCGAGGCCGTACGAGATGTCGGACAACTGCCTCGGGAATTTCGGGCCGTATTCATGGGCGATTGTGTCGCCGTCGCTTTGGACGAGTGCCAGGTACTCGCCGTCGATGTTTAGACTAAAATTGGTGTGCAGTTCGGCGTTGGCTGCCGCCCGGTTTTTGCCCGAAGCGAAGACGATTAGGAACTGCCCCGGATTTAGCGCCACGCCGTTCGGAAACTTCCACTGTTCGAGGTTATCGGCGTCGTTTGTCAGATACCAGCCGCCCAGATGGACGGCCTCGGCTGTCGGATTGTATATCTCGATCCAGTCGGAGGATTCGCCGTCTTCGTCCAGCAGTTCACCCTCGGCCAGCGGTTCTTTGCTGCCGTTGCTCGCCATAAACTCGCTGATAACGGGCGTTGTAAATACATCTGTGTTGGCGTACTCGTTGGGATCGTCACCCGGATCGGGCTGGGCAAAAGCCGGGCCGGCTACCTGTGGCAGAGCTAAAAACCCGACTAATACTAAACAGAGTGTAAACATTGTCGATAGCCGATTGCCGATTGTCGATTTCAAATCGTAGATCGAATCTCCCTTATGGGACGCCTTAGGCGGAAAATCGAAAAATTCTCTACATGGGACGGCTCTCCGCGAGTACCGATCGTCCCGTAAGGGATGCCTTTCGGCAGAACGCCTTACGGCGGAGTCCTTAGGACTGAGCATTTCATATCTCCTTGTTAGTTAATATCTTAGGTTGTCAACTACGGATTTTTGACATTTGCGATAGCCAATTTCAAATCGTAAGTCGAAAATCGAAAATTTTATGTGGCCCCCTCATGGGATGCCGTATTATAGGCCTTAAATAAGTTTTAAGCTTAAAACTTTAAGCTTAAAGTTTATTCACCATCTTTACTTATTTTAACATATTTAAGGTAAATCGGTCAATACCCTCGGTCTGCTTACTAAATCACGCCCCAAACAGTTGTGTAATCATGAAATTTAGCCCCAAATCCCCCAAAACCGTGTTATTCGCGGAAAATTGAAGGGTGATTTGGAGCAAAATGAACTAATTCATTCGGCATAAAAAGTGTAACGAATGGAGGATGACATGGACTTTTATATATAGAATCATGAATGATATGAATAATTTCAATTCCGGCCGGACAGAGGGCTATATTGGAGGATATGACTATGTCGAAGATAACTATAAAACACGGGATAGTGCTATTATTATGTTCAATATTACAATCTTCAGCATTATCTGCAGAATTTTCCGGTGGAACAGGCGAACCTAATGACCCATACCTTATCTCTACTGCCGATGAATTGAACAGTATCGGCCAGACTCCGAGATTAATGGATGCACATTTCAAATTAATCAATGATATCGACTTAACAGGTATCGACTTTATCATTATTGGCAATGAACTACTTTTACCTTTCACTGGTTTATTTGACGGCAATAACCATACAATCTCAAACTTCACCTACTCTTCTAAAGAAGAAATTGACGTAGGGCTTTTCGGGATGGTGTGGAATGGCGAGATTAAAGATTTAGGCTTAATTAATCCTAATATTGATTCTGTAATAGAAAATTATCGAGGTCCATATTTATCCTTTGGCTCCCTTGTGGGTGCATTTTTTGATAGTAAACTCACCAATTGCTACGTTGAAGGTGGCCGTGTTTCGAGTTCTTCTTATAAGTATGTAGGTGGCTTAGTGGGATGGAATGGTGGTTCAATAACCAATTGCTACACGACTGTAAATGTAACCGGATACAATAGTGTAGGTGGCTTAGTGGGATTGAATGAATATCCCGGTATAATCTCGAATTCCTATTCAGCAGGAAGCGTTTTGGGACATAGCCGTGTTGGAGGTCTCGTTGGAGAGAACACTCCTGTCTGGAATGGAACAATAGGAGGAACTATTACGGATTGTTATTCCACTTCAAGTGTATCGGGTGCTTTCTCAGTCGGTGGCTTGGTGGGAAGTAATGAATCGAGCTCGATTATCAATTGCTTTTCAGCAGGGAGCGTTTCTGGTGAAAACAGCATCGGCGGCCTGGTGGGATCTATGGTATGGAGTAATTGGAATAATGAACCCTGCATAGTCACCAACTGTTATTCTATAGGGAAAGTTTCAGGCGAGAAAAACATCGGCGGTTTGGTGGGATACAGCCAATATAACGAAGTGACTGCTTCATTCTGGGATATCCAAACCAGCGGTCAGTTAAACAGTGTCGGCGGCACTCGCAAGACCACAGCCCAAATGCAAACGGTTGACACATTTCTTGATGCAGGCTGGGATTTTGTGGATGAGACAGAAAATGGCACAGAAGACATCTGGACAGAGCCTGACGGTGGTGGATATCCAATTCTCTTGTGGCAGCTTTCGCCTTTTCCTGAATCACTAACTTTTTCAGGGGGGACGGGTGAGCCAGACGATCCTTATCTGATCTCGACAGCTTATGAATTGATTAGTATCGGCCAAAAACCAAATTTGATGACAGCACATTTCGTATTAATTAATGATATCGATTTAGCCGGCGTCAACATTCCCTTGATTGGAAATAAATTGTCTCCCTTCCGCGGAACTTTTGACGGCAACGGTCATACTATCTCGAACTTCGCTTACACTTTCCCCCATTCGGACTATATAGGCCTTTTCAGGTATGTCGCTGACGCCAATATCAGAAACCTGGGATTGATTACTCCTAATATCATTATTGAAGAGGGCTGCTTTCACGGTTGTCTCATAGGATACATGGAGTCTGGAACTATTACAAACTGCTACATTGAAGCCGGAAATGTATTAGGAAACGATTATACTGGTGGTCTGGTTGGGAGTAGTAATGGCGTAATTGAAAATTGCAATGTTAACAGGAGCTTTATAGGAGGTGGCGACTATACCGGGGGCCTCATAGGACAAATGGAATCCGGAAGTTTCACAGACTGCTATGTCGATGCGGGAATCATATTTGGAAACGATTACACTGGTGGTTTGGCTGGGAGTAGTAACGGCGAGATCGCCAATTGTGATTTTGATGGGAGCGTTGTCGGATATGGTGATTATATCGGTGGCCTTGTGGGAAAAAACTTTTTCACCATTAAGAATTGTTATTCAATTGGCGATGTAGACGGAACTGGGGATGATATAGGTGGTTTAGTAGGAAGAAACAGTGGTACGATCATGACCTCCTATTCAAATACCAGCGTCAAAGGCGGAAATGCAGTAGGCGGCTTTGCAGGACGATGTAGTCCTGGAGAAATTGTCAACTGTTATACTAAAGGGGACGTTGACGGCCAATGGTATGTTGGAGGTCTTGTGGGCAGCAATGGCAAAGGTGGAGTAAGACCAAATCCTGGTACTATTCGCAATTGCTTTTCGATCGCATCAGTTCAGGGAAGTGCTCAGAAAGGAGGACTCTTGGGATGTGATTGGGGCGGTGAAGTCCACAGTTGCTTTTGGGATATCGAAACCAGCGGGCGCAATACAAGCTATGGTGGAGTAGGTATAGCAACTGCCGAGATGCAAACTGTCGGCACGTTACTTGATGCTGGCTGGGACTTCGTGGATGAAACGGAGAACGGCACCGAAGATATCTGGTGGATTCTCGAAGGCCAGGACTATCCCCGGCTGTGGTGGGAAGCCAGCAATTGACTATTGATTATTTCTTTGCGTTCTTCGAGTTGTTTCAGTCTATAATCCACGTCAATCTGTGTCTACCAGCAGTTAATAAGAATACGTATCCCCAGCACGCAATACGTACGACTCAGTACGTAATAAGAACGCCGTCTCAAGGAGATTTTTTTGGAAATTTGCTTGACGGACAACATGTCGCTTTGTATAATACTTATCAAACATAAATAGATTGTATGTCGTATATCGTATGTAGTATTTAGAATGAAGAACGTTGCCATTTATTATTGATTATTTACTATTGATTTTTTTTCTGCGTTAATCTGCGTTTATCAGCGGTTCGAGAAAATGATTATTATCTTTATTCGTGGTTCATTTGAAAAAACAAAGCCAATTTTCGAATGGGCAAAACATGTTAAGTGTTTATTTGTAAAGGGTATATGAAGAAATTTGCGGTTTGAGACAGAAAAAAACAAAGCCAATCAAAGCCAATTTATATCGTATTGCGTTCTGCGTGATGTGTATTGCGAAAGGAGTTTGAAAAAACAAAACCAAAACCGGCCTTTGACCGGAAATCCGAAGCACGAATTCCGAAATCCGACAACTCCGGTGGTATGGCCGGACGTCTGTTGCCCCGTGTCGGTCGGGAAACGAGTTGAAAGGGTGCGTTTGGAAAAACAAAGCCAATTTTCGAAGGGAAAAAAGGCAGAATAATGAAAAAAATAGTTGAAAAAGAGTAGAAAACGACGAAAAATTGAGCTTAATTTGAAAAAACAAACCCAATTTTGAAATGGTCAAAAAGGGCATAAGTATCTATGTGGAAGGATATTATGAAGATTTTTGCGGTTTCGGCCGGCGAAAAAACAAACCCAATTCAAAGCCAAACAAAGCCAATTTGCCGGCCTTTGGCCGGAAATTCTAAGCACTAAGCTCTAAATCCTAAACGAGGCGGGCGGGAAGCGAAAAATTGTTCGAAACATCTGTCTAATAAGGAGATTAGGGCAATTTTCAGTAAAAAAAGGTTGCATCTTTCCGGCGGTTCGGATACAATACAGAATATCAGAGGTTCGTGTCGAGGGCGTCCCGCCCTCGGATCGCGGGCAAGATGCCCGCGACACACTTGTAAGAACGTCATACAGCCGCATTGTCGGCTCGTTGGAGGTAAGTGATTATGGCAGGAATGTTCTATTCCTTACAGGAAGCCGCCGAAAAACTCAATAAGACCGAGGATCAGCTCAAAGAATTCGTCCAGGAAGGCAAGTTGCGTGAGTTTCGCGATGGCCCGAATTTGCTGTTCAAAATCGAGGAAGTCGAGGCGTTAATGTCGGAAGCCGAAGCAGCGGCACTCGAAGTCACCGAACCTGAAGTTCCGGAACCGGTAATGCCGGCATTGGAGGGCGAAGAAGAGGCAGCTTTGGAACTCGAAGTTACCGAACCCGAAATCCCGGAACCGGAAATGCCGGCACCGGAAGCCAAAGAAGAGGAAGCTGTAGAACTCGAAGTTACCGAACCCGAAGTCCCGGCACCGGAGGCCGAAGAAGAGGAAGCTGTAGAATTCGATTTCTCCGAACCGGAAGCCGAAGAAGAGGATGCTTTGGAACTCGATCTGTCTGAACCGGAAGCCGAAGAAGGGACTGCTGTGGAACTTGAGGTCCCCGAGCCGGAGGCTGAAGAACCGGAAGCTGTGGAACTTGAGGCCACTGAGCCCGAAGCCCCGGAAGCCGAGATGGCGGAGCCGGAAGCGGAAATATCGGAACCGGAAGAACCTGAAGAAGAAATTTCTGAACTGGAGGCTCTATCGGAAGAGGAGGTCCCGTCCCTCGAAGCACTTGAGGCGGAAATGGCCGAACTGGAAGAGCCGGCGGCCGAAGTGCCGGAAGCCGAGGACTTGATGCCGGAAGTTCCGATAGCCGAAGCGACGGAGCCCGAGGCAC
>JBARRE010000534.1:0-17878 GCA_049644065.1 Sedimentisphaerales bacterium
GGGGCGCATCAGTTGATAAAGCAGGGCGCGACGCTGATCGAGTCGGTCGAGGATGTGATGGAAGCGCTCGGGCAAATCGGCGAGCAGTTGGAAGAGCACGTAAGTAACGCCGCGGCGAAGGCTTCCGTGAGGGCGGAAAAATCTTTGTTCGATGCGAGCCAGTTGAAGCTGAGCGATGCTGAAAAGAAGATTTATGATTATTTAACGAAGGAACCTTCGCATATAGAACAAATCATCGCCGAAACGAACCTGACGCCGGGAATCGTCAACGCGACTTTGATATCGCTGCGACTTAAGGGCCTGATAAAGCAGTTGCCCGGCAGCCTTTTCGCGAGAGGTTAGGTGAGGCTAACCGACCCTGCCGTCACCGTCTATGTCGAGTCCGTGAATTTCTTCGAGCTTCTTTACGAGCTGTCGCATCGTGTTCTGCGTCAGTTGAAGCTGGTCTTCGAGGGCCTGGACTCGGTCCTCAACAGTGTCGGATTTTCGCTTCTGACCGTACATCAGGCCGGTTTGCACAACTTCCCAGAGAATACCCATTTTTGTCCTCGCTTCTTTTTGGTTAAGTCGTTACAGCAAAAATTCTCATTCAGCCGGGGCATCATACCGCTTCGATTGTCGAGGGCGGTTTGCCGGCAATGTTGTACGTGACACTGACGACGCCGGGCACATCCCGGATAATCTCGCCGGCAAGGTCTTCCAGAATATCGAACGAGAGCCTTGTTGGTGTCGCGGTCCGCGCATCTACGCTGTCCCAGCAGCGCAGCTCGATCTGCTGGCCGAAGTCGCGCTTGCCGTCCCTCATGCCTGTCACACGGTCCTGATGGAGGATTGCCATGTACTGGAATGCGCCGGTGTCACTGAGCATCCGCTCGACGATAACCGTTGCCTTGCGGACGGTTTCGATGCGCTCGGGGGTGACTTCGCCGATTACGCGGGCGGCCAGAGCCGGGCCGGGGAACGGGATGCGTTCGAACAGCTCAATCGGCAGGCCGAGTGCCTTTCCGACTGTTCTTACACCGTCCTTGCGAAGCTGAATGAGCGGCTCGATGATGTGGTAGCCGAATGCCTCCTGCGGGTCGATGCCGAGCTGCTCGAAAACATTGTGCTGCCGTTTGATACCGGCAACGGTCTCGTCGATGTCGGTCAGGATTGTGCCCTGGAGCAGGTGCTTGGCTCCGCTTTTCCTGACGAGCCGGCCGAATACGTTTTTATAGAAGGTTTGGGTAATGGCCTCGCGTTTTTCTTCCGGGTCCGTGACGCCCTTGAGTGCGGCGAAAAATTCTTCGCGGGCGTCGACGACTTCGACGGTGACGCCGAGCTTTCGGAAAAAGCCCACGACCTGTTCGGGTTCTCCCGCTCGCATGAGGCCGTTTTCCACGAATACGGTTTTAAGATTTTTGCCCAGTGCGCGATGTCCGAGCATTGTGACGGTGGACGAATCGACGCCTCCCGAAAGCGCGTTGATCGCCGTTCCGTTGCCGACGGCGTCTTTGATATCTTTGACTTTCTCGCTGATGAAGTCCTCGGTTTTAAGCTCTTCTACGGCGATCTCAGTTGTCATGTGGTGACCTCCTTATAACAATCTTTGCAAGACGCCTAATGTGGCCATAACCGTTGCCGCGGGCTCGGCGTCCGTTTACAGCCGCGGGTCCGGTTCTTACGATCCGCATGGACAGCGTCAGTCAAGCCGCCCGTTTACGGTGCTTGGCAAGAAGTTTAACCGCAGTCCTGTCGTTTTGTCAAGAAATGCTGCCGGGTAAATCTCGACGTCATATTTCGTTCTTTTGAATGCGGGATTGTTTCCTCGTTTGCTTTGACGTACAATGGATTTATGGAGCTTGGGCGCGACAGGACCGTTCAAGAGATACTCACTCGGCTTGAAAGTGCCGCCGGCAGTGGAGAGGTGGTCAGGGTCGAGGGGACGTGGGGGTCGTTTGGGTCGATGCTGGTGGCTTACATATCTGAAAGCACCGGTCGGCTGATTCTGTATGTCCGTCCGCATATTGACGATGCCGACAAGGCTGGCGACGATCTGCATACCTTTACGGGCAAAGGGATTGAGGCCTTTGGCGCCTGGGAGGGCGAGGAGGATCTGGCGGACGCCACCGATGAGATTCGGGCCCAGAGGCTTATGCTCGTTTCTCGTATCTCATCGCTCGTCTCTCGTGTCGAGGGCGTCCCGCCCTCGAATCGCGGGCAGGATGCCCGCGACACTTTGAAGTGCCGCGGAAACATACGGGACACGACATCCGAGCAATTTATTGTTCCGGCATCGATACAATCGCTTTGTCAGCCGATACCGAAGCCAGAAGCGATAGAGGCGGGCAGTCTTCAGTTGGAAGTTGAAGGGCAAGTGTCGCCGGAAAAGGTGGTTGAGTGGCTCATCGAAAATGGATTCGAGCGCACAGAGAGGGTCGATTTGCCGGGCCAGTTTGCGCGTCGAGGCGGGATCGTTGATATTTATGCTCCTTTGGTAAACGAAATAGTGTGGAATAACCATCCCCATCCCGATAAACGGCATCGGGATGAGGCTGCCACACGGGTGGAAATGTCAGAATCAATAGGGTGGCAGCCTCCGCCGGAAGGCGTCCCCGAGGGAAAGCCGAAGCTTGGGGATGGTGGTGCATCAAACTCTATTGGCGCCGAGGCGCTTAGGATCGAATTCTTCGGCGACACTATCGAGAGCATTCGCGAGATCGATCTGGATACTATGCGGTCGAGCCGGCAGATAAGGAGTATCAGAATCGTTTCGGCGGTGTGCGGAACTGAGGCGAGTCAGAGAGAGCTGTTTATAAATATTCTGCCGAAAGATACGATTATCGTTTTCGAAGAGCCGGGCGAAATCGAAGAGGTTGCAAAGGTCTTTTTGGACAGGGCGGAAGACCCGGCACGGCTTTATGGCTGGGGGGACATTTACAAGGCGGCGGGTCATTTTACGCAGCTTCATATCTGCAGGTTTGCCACGTCGCAGCCGGACGATTTTCTTAAGGTGGATGTTAAAAGCGTGCAGCAGTTTCAGCACAAAGCAACTTCAGTCTGGGCGGGACATAAGGCGGCGCTCGAGGAATTGCTTGCCGAAGCGAAACGGGGCAGGAAAGTGCTGCTGTACTGCGAAAGCTCGGCTGAAATCAAACGTGTGGGAGAAATTGCGGCGGATATCGATAAGAAAATTCCGGCGGGATTCAAGCTGCTGCCGGGTTTCATCCACCAGGGCTTCGTCGTCGACTCGCTCGATACGATTATCATCAGTCACCACGAGCTGTTTGGCCAATACGCGCTAAGAAGGAGGCGCAGGCCGACGCGAGTCAGCTCGCCTGTCGATACGCTCAGCGATTTGCAGGAAGGCGACTATGTTGTTCATGCTTCCTACGGCATCGGCAGGTTTTCCGGCATTCAAACGATACAGGAAAAGGGCGGCACGAATGAGTACCTGACAATCGAATATGCCGACGGCGTGAAAATCCAGGTCTCCGTTCGTAATATTGCGCTCGTTCAGAAATATATCGGGACAAGTCCGAAAAGGCCGACTTTAAGCAAGGTTGGCTCGAAACGATGGCAGAAGCAGAAAGACAAAGTGGCGAGTTCCGTTCGGGACCTCGCCGCCGAGCTGCTTGAAGTTCAGGCGAAGCGCCAGGGTGCGGGAGGTATCGCGTTTGGAGAAGATTCGAACTGGCAGGTGGAATTCGAAGAGTCGTTTGCCTATCAGGAGACGCCCGACCAGACCACCGCGGCCGGGCAAATCAAAGCGGACATGCAACAGGCCGTGGTTATGGACAGATTGCTTTGCGGCGACGTGGGCTACGGCAAGACGGAGCTTGCGATGCGTGCGGCTTTCAAGGCGGTCGAGAACGGAAAGCAGGTTGCCGTCCTGACGCCTACGACGGTGTTGTGTGTGCAGCACGGCAGGACTTTTACCGAGCGGTTCGCGGACTTTCCCATCTGCATCGAGGTGCTGAACCGCTTTAAGACGGGAAAACAGGCGAAGGACATCATTGCCAGGACAAGGGCCGGCAGGGTCGATGTGCTGATAGGGACGCATCGCCTGTTCAGCGGCGACGTTGGTTTCAAAGACCTGGGTCTTTTGATTATCGACGAGGAGCAGCGATTCGGCGTCGAGCACAAGGAGAAGCTCAAGAGACTGCGTGTAAACGTTGACATTCTGACGATGACGGCCACGCCGATTCCGCGGACGCTGCACATGTCGCTGCTGGGATTGCGTGACATAAGCTCGCTGGGAACGCCGCCGCTGGACAGGCGGAGCATAGTGACAACCGTGACCGCTTATAACAAGGAGCTTATAAAGAAGGCAATTTACCGCGAATTGAACCGGCAGGGACAGGTGTTTTTTCTGCACAACCGGGTCAGGACGATTGAGAAAAAAGCCTGGGAGATTCAGAAGCTCATGGGCGATATAAAGATTACCATCGCCCACGGCCAGATGGCCAAAAGCGAGCTTGAGACGGCGATGATCGAATTTGTTACCGGCCGGACCGATGTGCTCGTGTGCACGACGATTATCGAATCGGGGCTGGATATTCCGAACGCGAATACGATTTTTATCAATGATGCGGACCGGTTCGGTCTGGCGGAGCTGCACCAGCTTCGCGGCAGGGTGGGCAGGTATAAGCATCGGGCGTATGCTTATATGCTGCTGCCGATGTCACGGACGATTACACCGTTGGCGTCCAAACGCCTCAAAGCGATCGAGGAATATTCGCATTTGGGGGCCGGCTTTCGAATCGCCCTGCGGGATTTGGAAATCCGCGGCGCAGGCAATATTCTTGGCTCCGAGCAGTCGGGACACATCCAGACGGTGGGCTACCAGATGTATTGCGAGCTGTTGACGGATGCCGTTAAAAAACGGAAGAACGAGCCTGTTGAACCGATACCCACGGCGGTTGTCGATTTGGGCTTTGCCACATACATACCGAAAAATTACATACCGATTAACCGGCACCGGATGGATGCCTATCGTAAAATAGCCGTTGCAAGGACCGATGAGGACCTGGAGCAGATAAGGGGTGAATTAGCGGATGTATATGGGCCTGTGCCGGATGAGGTCGGATTACTGCTGGACCTGGCTGAGCTTCGAATCAAAGCGAGCAGGCATAACATCAAGAGCGTCGTTGCTTCCGGCCAGGATTTGATATTTTCATTCGAAAAGGACCATAGCAACAATGAGCAGGCCCTGTTTGCAAACGTTTCGGGTAAGGTTCGTATCCCAGGTCCGAAAGTAGTATATTTGCATCTGGCGGAGAGTTACTTCGAGCCGAGAACACTGATAAGTGTTTTGCGAAAAATGTTTAGCACAACGTGATAAATATAGACAGGAGAACAAACATGGAGTGCAGAAAAAGAAAACTTGCTGTTTTGGCTTTGGTTATGCTGTTATTGAGGATTTGTTATGGGCAGACTTCGATTATCGAAGACAGGTCGCCGCTGGATGAGCTGCCGGGATATATTAAGCAGATTACGCACTTTGGCCAGAGGGCGGACTTTTCGCACGATGGTAAGCGCATTCTTTTTCTCGAAAAGACCTTCGGGGACGTTTATGAAGTGGAATTGGAGACGGGAATAATTCGTCCGATGACACATCGCTACTACCATGAGGGTTATACGCGCGCGCTGTATCTGGCCAATGGTGACATTCTGCTTTCGGGAGCACGGCAGTTCGATGCGAATGATCCGCGGGCGAGCCGAAGCGAGAAAAACACGGAACTGTGGATTTTGAAGAAGGATCTCTCGGGGCCGCCGGTGCCTTTGGGCGAGAAGTGCTCCGAGGGCCCTGCGGTCTCGCGCAGGGGTATGCGAATCGCCTGGACGCAGGGCGGTGCGTTCTACATGGCGGATATCGTCTATGAAAACGGCAGGCCCGGACTGGCTAACAGGAAGAAGATTCTGGACAAGCGGGATTTGCCGTTTGAGACGGGACTTGAGACACAGAACTTTCGGCCGCCGGATGAGAAAGAGCTGATATTCAGCGCGTACGGTTATCAGGGCACGGAAGTCATGGGGCTGGATATCGAGACCGGCAAGGTGGCCAACTACTCGCAGGCGCCGAACCAATATGATGAGCCGGAAGGCATTTTTCCCGATGGCAAACACACGCTGGTCGAGTGCGATAAGCATAATCGCAAGGGCACGCAATACATCGATATTTATAAACTGGCGCTGGACGGCTCGGCGCGGACGGAGCGGGTGACGTTTTTTTCGAACTACGCCGGATACAAGGCCTCGAATCCTGTGGTAAGCGACGACGGCCGGTATATGGCGTTTCAGTTTGCTAAAAGGGGCGATACGGCCGGAGTCGGAAGGGGTATTTTAATTTTTGACTTAGAGGGCTACAAGAAGGCAGAAAAATAGCAGAATTAACGGTACGCGAAATAATACCGAGCGCAAAACGTTAGCAAACGTTATACGAAATGTCTCCGGGCCCAACTTTGCATTTAAGGCCATTCAACAGATAGAGGTCGTATGAATACCTTACCAGCTATTTTACTCTTGCTGTCTTGCTTGGCTAATGTGGATAAGCCACGCCAATATATTAGTCGCCTGCGAATCTGGTTACATGAATAATTGCTTCGCCGTCGTAGGTTCGGTCTCTTGTGAGTTTGCCTTTAACTCTCAATTTGAATTCTCCATAACCATCCAGAGCATCCATCAATTTGGCCCTATTGAATAAAACAGTAATCTTTGGTCTGTTCTCAGATCCGGACACAGTTTGAGTGCCTCTTGTGATGTATCGGTTTTGGGAATAGTAAAGTTCAGGTCGATCATCTGGGTCGATATCGCTTTTTTTGAACTCTCGTGGATACATGACGGCCATTATATTCCTTGAAGTGCCATTACGTCTGAGTACGTTGGGAATTATACTCAGATTATCAACTCTTAAATTGATTTCGCCTACATGGATTTCAACATCAGCTTTATTCGGCTCTGTTTCATTGCTCCTGATACTGACGGTATTGGTAATCATAGTATCAAGGGGCGTATTTTCATTTACTTCTACTTCTAACTCTAATTGTCTTTCATCTCCTGGCTCCAAGGAATCGATTTCCCATGTGTAAGTGCGCGACTTAGCGTCATAATTTTTGTCGTCGGGATTTATGTTGTTTACGTCTTCTGGAAGCTCATCAACAACGGTTACATTTGTCACAGGGAAATTATTATTATTATCAAAGCGGATTTGATAAATGAAGCTTTCGCCCGGATTTATCCACTCGATCTCCTCGCTGCCTGTACTATCAAATGTTTTCTTGCTTATATTAAGTGGTTTATAATATGTAATAGCATCAACGCTTGTCGAAGATTTCGGTGTTTCATCACTCTCGATAGTGACAATGTTAGTAATCATTGTGCCCAGGGGCAGGTCCGGATTAACAGTGACCACTAACTCTAATTGCACTACTGCTCCGGGTTCAAGAGAATCAAATGTCCATGTGTAGGTCTTCGCCTTGTCATCATAGTGTGGGTCATCTTTGTCTGGGAAGCTTACTTCTTTTGGAAGCTCATCAACGATGGTTACATTCGTCACAGTGAAATCATTATCTTTGTTGTCGAACTCGATACCATAGATAATGGTATCACCGGCGTTGACCTGGGTGGCCTGGCCCTCAATACTGTCAGGTACAAGAATGCTTTTTTTCAGGTTAAGAGCATTGCTCGTTGTCATAACATCAACACTTGTCGTTGTTGGCGTCGTTTCGTTGCTGTTGATAGTCACCGAATTCGTAATGATCGTACCGGCATCTATATCTGGGTTCACCTGTACGGTTATCTCCAAAAGTGTAGATGATCCTGGCGGCAGCTCCTTATATAACCATGTGTAAGTTTGTGTCTTTGCCTTGTCGTCATAGTCATAATGTCCGTTCACTCCGTCATCATCAGCCGTTACAAAACTTACCTCGTTCGGGAGTATATCAACAATAGACACATCGGTTACGGTATAATCATTGTTATTTTCGAAGGAAATACCATAGGTATAAGTGTCACCTGCGCCTACGGTCTTCATTTCATCAAAGTCAGTACTGGCACTGGCGCCTCTTAGAACTAGTTTGTTGAGATTCAGTGGGTTGTAACCGATATCTTTGCCTGGAATAGCCAGACCGGTTGGATTTCCAATGGCAGTGATGATATCGATCTGGTTAAGTGCAGCGTCATAGACCAGAAGATTGTCTCCGCCGGGTGCGTTGTTGACTCCGGTGCTCATGTAAATCAAGCCTGTATCTATATCCACTCCAAGCCCCATGACGCCGGCATCGGGCTCCACCTGAACCTCAGCCTCAATGCCCGTAGCTAAGTGGTACTGGGTAAGGAACATATTACCTGCAAATCCTCCGCCTGTATAAACGAAGCCGTTTGTAACATCTACTGCGATACTAATAGCAATGCGGCTAACTGAGATTGTATCCACCAATGACCAGTCAGAAGTACTGTAGATAGTAATTGTATTGCTGGCATTCGCCACGTAGAGAAGGTCGTCGATTTCGTCCAGAGCAATACCGAATGCAGAAGCGTTTCGCAGGCTGAACGGCGAGCCCGGCGTATGAGTTAGTGTGGCGGTATCCGGAAACCAATTATAAACGTACAAGCTGTTTCTTCCACGGTCAACACAGTAAAGTAAACTGTTTTCGTGGTCGTAAACAATACCCGCCAAGTCCATTGCGTCCGGGGCTGTTGTTGTACCTGCATCTGCCATTGTAGTTGCTTCTATCAACTGAATCTCGCCGGAGGCCTCGTACGTGATGAATACATATCCATAGTCCGAATCGATTGCCATACCCACGGCACCAAGCATGCTATGGGGAATATCGTGCTGGGCCTGAAAAATCAAAGTACCATCGACTCCAATATCGTATGCTTGTACCGGTTGTGTTCTATCTTCACTGCTGCCTTTGATATCGGCAATTACATAAAGCGATTTTGCCATTGCAGTCTTTGTGACAGTCGTTGTTAACATGGCTATCGCCAGGAGAGCCAGTAAAGTATTAGAACTTAAAGCATTCTTTCTATTTTTGTCTTTCATTATTGAATTCTCGCAAAAACTAGTTGTACTTTTTTTCTTTTGTTTAAGCAGCACACCACAATTTTTCGTCCGTATCTATTTCACGTACGGGTTATAGAACGACCAAATTATTGGCGGGAGAAAACTTCCGAGAAAGGAAAATAGTTTTCACCACACCTCCAGATGCTACAAGTATAAGTATACACTATTTACACACGTCTGTCAAGAAGAAAGCCATGGAACCGACTTACCTGAGTTTCTGCGGCAGCGCATTGAGGTTGGATTATCGGGCTTATTTTTACCCGTACTAAATATTGTCAGGATCGATTATGGATTTGCTTGCCGGTATATCCCGGAGCTTTGCGGAAAACTGTTGAGGGTGCCTGCCGACTTTTCGGCCTCTATTACCCGATTTTCGCCAAAAATTCGGCATATCGCCACAAGAATGCTGCCGAATGTGGCAAGAATTCGTGTTTCTTCTGCTGTTTGGGCGGGAATATAGTTGAAATGACGCCTTAGTAAGGTTGTATGTCAAGCAGATTTTGCAGTGTTGTGAAAAATTGTGAATTTTACCAGTGCGGCTGCATGTTTTTTTAAATGGCAAATCTAAAAAAAGAGAAAGCTCTTAGTTAATGTGGGTCAATATCGGGTCGATATTCCCAATAAGGCCGAATAAGGCCGAGAGGCCAAAAAGGTGTCAAATGAGATTTATATAGAAAGGATTAACTTATGAAAAAGAGAATAGCACTGTTAGCTTTTGTCTTGATGGTTGTGGGTGTGTCCAGTTCGGCTGTTTATGCTTTGTCCCCGATGGGTCCCCCAAAAGCCCTCCTCGGACAAGACCGGTGGGAGATTGGCATTGAGTATAGCCACCAGGCAATGGATTTGGATGCTGTTGGCAAAGTTAAAGAAATCTATCCGGAATTCGATGACTTTACAATAGTCAGAAAAGATAAGCACAACATTGATGATCTTAAATCGAATATTATTATGGGTAGGGCAGGCTATGGTATCAACGATAGCTGGGACGCATTCGTGCGCTTGGGTGTGGCCGATGCCAAAGGCGATATAGAACACATTTTTCCTGACAATGCCACTCCGGATATGTATAAGGGATACGATGGAAGTTTTGGATTTGGCTGGGGTTTTGGAACAAGGGCGACTTTCTGGCAGGATGACAAACTTAGCTGGGGCGGATTATTCCAGATTACCTGGTTGGAACCTGATGGGAGCAGCATTAGCTTGTCGGGCGATACTGAATTTACCGGCGATGCCGAGATTGACATCAGGGAGGTGCAAATCGCCATCGGCCCAACCTGGCGAGTAGAGGATAATATTCGTATTTATGGCGGCCCATTCCTGCATTTTGTAAATGGAGACTTCGATATCAGTGGTAGAACTGATTTGGGTACGGAGATTCTTATGGAAACTACAGGCGATATCGAGGAAGAATCACAATTTGGTGGCTATGTTGGCGCACATTTGGATGTAGACCAGAACACTTCCTGCTTTATAGAGTTTCAGCTTACCGGCGATGCCTGGGGTATTGGTATTGGTGCTGCCCGTAGATTTTAGAAAAGCGCAGTTGGCAATCAATACATAGAATTGGTATCACAGAAAGCTAAAGCATGTACTCCTTGCATAAAAAATATGCAAGCAATCGCAAGAATGATAGTGCTTCTCAGGACCCACGGCCCGGGAATGCCGTCAAGTCATGCAGTGAAACTGAATTCTCACCCGACACCAGCAGGGGAAAGCCTACTCTGGCGCAACAGTGCGCCCTAACCTTCCAGAGAGAGCGGTAAAAACGTCGCGATCCAACAGGCTGTCGAAGCCCTGTTGCCAAACACCTGCGGAAGGATTTGAGAGCCACTGCGCATCAGTCTTTACCTCCATCTTATCGGGCTTCTCTATGTTGGTGTACTTTATCGTCAACCTTCCGCGATACCTATTGAAAGTGCCACCGCTAATCCCATAAGTCCAGCTTGTTCGAAGGTACCCACTGTCCTTGTCGAGCATCTCGATATCGTGGTCCCTTGCAATAGTATCCACTGTTTTTTGCCACGCGGCTTCATACTGACCCACAAGGCTATCGTTTAACTCAATTGTCTTCCAGCCGGCAGAACGCCCCTTTACGAATGTGCTTGGCGCACATCCGACGCAGCAAATAATCAAGCCCACAAATAAAGTGGTCAATTGAATTGATTTCCGCATTTCGTGCCTCCTTAAGAAAAACAGTATCTGTTTAGCGGGTTGACCGGTTAACACGGCCGACCATACGCTCATTATGGTATTTTACCCCCCACCGCGGTCGTCAAGCATCTTTTTTGATAAGTTTGTAGCTTGTAAAGGGGGGACTTGACGCTCATGGAGGAAAGAATATACCTGAGGGGATTTGGAAAATAAGAATTGCAATTTTGTGAACTTATTTTTAGATTAGCTTGATTAGGTTGGTATTTGCTCTTATGTAGAGAGAAAAATGGCAATTTTATAGTACAGGGAGCAGGCTATGACAGGGATTAAGCCGAGCCGTGAAGAGGCTTTCTCACTGCTGAAAAAATACAATAAGAATGAAGGATTAATTAAACACGCTTTGGCTGTAGAGGCGGTGATGCGCTATTATGCCCGCAAATTAGGCCGGGATGAGGAAAAATGGGGTGTGATCGGATTAGTCCATGATTTAGACTATGAACAATTTCCCGAGCAGCATTGCCGCAAGACCGAGGAGATTCTTACCTCGGAAAACTGGCCGGCTGAGTATATCAGGGCGGTAGTGTCCCACGGCTGGGGAATATGCACCGACGTTGAGCCCCAAAGCGAGTTGGAAAAGGTCCTTTATACTGTTGATGAGCTGACCGGGCTGGTCGTGACCACTGCACTGGTGCGACCAAGCAAAAGCGTGATGGACATGAAGGCAAAGTCGGTCAAAAAGAAATGGAAAGAGAAATCCTTCGCCGCGGGCGTGAATCGGGATGTCATCGAAAAAGGTGCCGGAATGCTGGGTGTGGAATTAGGTGAGCTTATTAATGATGTTATTATGGGCATGCGCGAGGTAGCTAACGAAATCGGCCTGAAAGGTAATCCTGATGTGTCGGGATAAGTCTTCTGGCTTTAAGCCCTAAGTTCGAGATTGAGATATGTGTAGGTTCATTTGTTTATTAGTGTTTATGCTTCTGTTATCAGGAGGCTGTGATAGTAATAAATCACGTTTGACTGATGCGGAGGTGGAACGTCGTGCTATTACGCAGAAGATCGAACTTGTCGAAGCTGCAGGTGGATTTGTGCTGATGGTCGGCGGCGAGACTCTTACCAGCGATGAGATCATCGACTCGCGAGCACGACTAGATGGGTTGTTTATCTCGCCAAAAGAGTATTTCGGGCCTATTGCACAAACGAGCGAGCTTGAGCAGTTCAAAGAGCGGGCCAAAGGGCAGCTTGAAGAAATTCTTATGGCTAAAATGTCGAATATTCTGCTTTATCAGCACGCCAAAAGGCAGGCGGGAGGGAATATTGACGAAGGTCTGGAGAAGGCGGCACAAAATGAGTACAGAAAATTTGTTCTTGGCTTTGGAGGTGACCAGGCCAGGGCTGACGATGAACTTAAGCGAAGGCTAATGGATAAGAAGAGCTTTATAGAGCAGCAAAAAAGATTAATTCTCATTCAATCGTATATGGCATCGAAATTGCCTAATAACAGGCCGGTTACCTATCGTGAGCTGATGGATTGCTACAACCGGATAAAGGACAAAGATTTCGCTATAGCTTCAAAGATAAGATTCCGGTTGATTGATATTCAACCGGCCAGGTTGGAGTTGGAGGACCCGAACGATGACCGCTGGCAGCTCGGCAAAGAAAGGGTTAAGAAGTTGCTTGAACTAATAAAATCAGGTGAGGACTTTGGCGAATTGGCAAAGCAATATTCGCACGGGGACTTGAAATATTTTGGCGGGTTGTGGAGGTCGGTACAACCCTCGTCTTTAGCTGAACCTTATGATATCCTTGCGGTTGAAGCGGAGAAGATTGAACCCGGTCAGGTGGCAGGGCCTATTGTAACGAAGGAACACATTTTCATTATGAAGCTGGAAGAAAAGCAAATAGCCGGTTATGAGCCGTTTGAAGATGTCCAGGAGTTGGTGGAAGAGAAAGTTCTCTTAGATCGTTACAATGAAGCTGTTGATAAACTCAATGCTGAAATTAGGCGGGAGGCGAAACTCAGCAGAACAGACAAATTCATAGATTTTTGCATGGAAAAGATTTATCGAATTAGCAATACCGGCAGTGAAATATCAGGTAGTGAAAGCCAAAGCCGGACAATAACGACGAAATAGTGATTTGGATCGAGAGATGGAAATTGTTGCACACGGTATAGACCTGGTCGATTGTCCGCGGATAGAGCAGATGATAGAGCGGCACGGCGAGCGTTTCATCAAGAGGGTTTTTACTGCCGCTGAGCAGGCTTATGCCGAGGCAAATAAGAACGAAGTAGAGAAATTAGCCGGTCGCTTCGCAGCAAAAGAAGCCGTTCTCAAACTGGTGGGAACAGGATGGCGCGGCAAGATAGCCTGGACGGATATAGAGATAATAAACAATGCCGCAGGTCAGCCAGAGGTGACTCTCGGCGGAGAAGTTAGAAAAATTGCCGACAAACTTGGCATAAAACATATCAGTGTGAGCATCACACATACGGCAAATTTTGCCATTGCATCGGCAGTTGCGCTGGCTCAACAAAGATCTGATTAATGATTTGTTGATGTTTTATTTCAACAATTCTATGGGTAAGAATGTGCTGTAGTTCTCAAAATCATTATCCGTTGTAAAAATTTCAAGGTTTTCCAGATGAGCAATGGCACAGATTAGAAAATCTATGGTAGAGCCTTGAACACCTTGCTTCCTGCATATATTACAGAATTCAGCGGCTTTTTCGAAATGTTCGGTCCTGAGGGGAATATCTTCAAAAGCGGAGAGTATATTTTTTAATTTATGAAACTGCTTCTCGCTGGAAATACCGGACAGAATCTCTTGTCTTATAGGGCCTATTATAAAAACTCTGCCGTCATTTATAAGGTCATTTAATTTTTCGGTAAGCTCCAGGTCGGGATTTTTACGCCGCAGTGCACTGGACCATATACATGTGTCCACCAATACCTTCATCGTTTCCTTGCCTTTTTGTAATTAAAATTTTTATCGAAGGCGATATTGCCGAATGACTTGGTAATCCCTAATTGCTTTTTATGCGCAATATACTCTTTCAAAGCGGCGGTTACTGCGTCTTTTTTTGTTTTATGATGCCCGGCCTTCTGAGCCTGGATAATCAATTTGTCGTCTAATGCCAAGTTTGTAGCCATTTTTACACCTCTTTCTACACACAATATAACACATATAATTGTGTAAGTCAAATTTAATTTTATTGGATAATAACTTTTTTAAATATTGACCACTCAACATCGCAGTCCAAAAGTGGGGGTTATGCTGTGTAGGGGTGAAATGTAATATTGAAACACGTTCTCTTATCTGATTCTATCGAAAGATAACTTTCTTTCGTGTTCATTTTTTTTGGTTCGATATACTCTAACATGACTAAGATCATATTTAAGTAAGGAAATTATATCATGGGTATCTTCATTAGAAATTTCAGAACCTAAATATACTGCGCGAGCTTCTGATGGATTAAAAAGATAATCTGAATAAAGGCCTGATTCTTCTGTATCCATAAAACTTACTACTCTCCATTCTTTCTCGTATTTCCAATCTATCGTTTTTGTAAGTGTGCATGGTTCATAGAATTTCCATTGAGAAACATTTAAAGGTTTTTGCTCCGTTATATGATTAATCCACTCTTGTTTAGTTGCGAGTATTGGTGGGGAATCCTGATATACGACAGGTTGGGCTATTAGCAAAGGGCTATCTAAGGTGTTTATTGGTTGCAGTTCAAGCACAATCCCTTTATGTGAATCTGAATAATGTGACCACATTAATATATTGTCACCTATTTCCGAGAGACAAAGAATCCTGAACTCTGGAATAAATTTAGCCCATAATTTCTTCATACCATCATTGTTTAATTTAATTTTTTCACATATAACTTGTGGCAGTCTTAATGATAGAATTTTGTTACGTTCTGTGCTATTTACTTTTTGAAGACGTTTCATGAATCTCTCAACAAAAGACGTGCTAGGGATACCTGTGGTAATCTTTATGTATATGAGTTTTATAATTTCATCAACAATAGGTTTTTTAATCTCTTCAATTTTAAAACCCAAATTAAAATCTCGCAGAACATCAAAGGGATCATTGAATAATAGTGGGGAACTCCATCGTAGCGTATGATTTACAAGAACAATCTTGGCCACCTTAGCTGTCATATATTTAAAGAAAGTATTCGGACTGTTTGGCATTGCTGTTAATTTTAGATAATCAAGATAATGAAATAAAGGTATTTCATTTTTTTAATTGCCCAGATGAGCATTGCTTTCCAGAGCTACGTTACCCTTTTAGCTCAGAATCGAACATAACAGTCAGCTTGCCAATTGGAAGGCGTCTTGTGCTTCACGAGGCAACTCAACAAGAATGAAATAGGACTCGGGATACAGGTAGTCCTCCCCGGACTCGTCAACTATTCTCAGGTATCCTTCCTTTGTTGCTTCATCGTCCGGCAGAACTCTGTAAATCTTACGCTTTTCCAAGTCCTCGCATTCCTTGTTCTCTATGCACAGCGCAAATAACTGTTCTTTGCTTTCTTTAGCCATAAATTTAATCCAGTATTTTTTTGATTTTCAATTTCTTTTTGCCTACGCCATGGCCTTCATACCAGTGAATCTCAGCGTTGCATATCCTTCCGCCCTGAAGGCGGACCTTAGCAACTCCTTTAAGTTTCCGCCACTTGGCAGAGCCATATTTTTTACGAAGTCGCATAATATCTTTGATTTTTCCACCGATAGCCATCGTTTCAATTCTCTCAATCTCACCTATTATCTCAAAATACATAATAAATCCTTTATTTTGACACTATTATGAGAGAAATATTATGGATTGTCAAGATACGACATATGAACCACGATTGATTAAAAAATACAAAAAGCTATACTGGCTAAATATGTCCAACGGAACGAAGACAAATGAGTTTGATTGTGTTGTAGTAGGCGGCGGTCACGCCGGCGCTGAGGCTGCTCATGCTGCTGCTACAATCGGCGTCAAAACCTGCCTTATTACGATCAGCAAGGACACGATAGCAAAGATGAGCTGCAATCCGGCTGTCGGCGGCCTTGGCAAAGGACAGATTGCGCGCGAGGTCGATGCGCTCGGGGGCCTGATGGGGCTGGCTACAGATGCGACGGGAATTCAATTTCGCCTCCTGAATCGTTCGAAGGGTCCGGCTGTTCGTGCTCCGAGGGCACAGGCCGACAAATACAAGTACAAAAATCACATCCGTATGCTGCTCGAACAGACGCCTAATTTGACTATTGCCGAGGCGATGGTCTCGCAGATTATAACCGAAAAAAACAACGTGCGGGCAGTGAAGTGCAGTGACGGAAGGATTTATCATGCTCCAACCGTCATCCTGACCACTGGAACATTTCTTAGCGGCTTAATGCACATCGGGCCCGAGCAGCTCGCTGGCGGACGGCTCGATGAGCCCGCTGCTAACGAACTCTCGGACAGCCTTCGGCAGATCGGACTCGAACTCAAAAGGCTCAAAACCGGCACGCCGCCAAGACTCGATGCGGCCACGGTGGACCTGGACAAGCTCGAAGTCCAGCACGGAGATGATCAACCGGTGCCATTTTCATTTATGACCGACAGAATCGATCGGCCGCAGATTCCCTGCTGGATTACCTATACCAATCAACAGATACATAAGCTCTTGAGCGACAATCTGCACCTTGCGCCGCTTTATTCCGGACAGATTACTTCCACCGGCCCCAGGTACTGCCCGAGCATTGAGACCAAGATCATGCGTTTCGCGGATAAGGACCGTCACCAGGTATTTCTGGAGCCCGAAGACGAGGAAATATCGACGATCTACTGCAACGGCATAAGCACTTCCGTGCCCAAAGACGTCCAGGAGCAAATGCTCAAACTTATGCCCGGCACGGAAAATGCCCGGATTGTCCATTATGGCTACGCGATTGAATATGACTACTGTCCGCCGATTCAGCTAAAGCCGAATCTCGAAACCAGGAAGATATCGGGACTGTTTCTGGCAGGGCAGATAAACGGGACCAGCGGATACGAAGAGGCGGCGGCGCAGGGTATTATCGCCGGTATAAATGCCGCCGGAAAACTCCAGGGCAAAGAACCAATCGTTCTCGGAAGAGACCAGGCATACATCGCAGTGATGATCGACGATTTACTCACAAAAGGCATTGACGAACCTTATCGAATGTTCACGTCACGAGCGGAGTATCGATTGTCTCTTCGGGCTGACAACGCGGATCGGAGGCTTACGCATATCGGCAGATCGGTCGGCCTTGTCGGCGAAGAAAGATGGACAAAGTTTCAAAATAAGCTCGACCAAATTGAAAAGTTAAAGACTTATCTCAAGACCTCGGTGACTGCGGACCCAGGCCGGATAACTTTGTGGGACCAGCTTCGCCAAACGGATAACACTCTTGGCGGGAGACTGGCTGATAACCCTGATATCCGAAATATGAATCTCACCGAAGATGTGCTGCAGGCGGCAATAATCGATGCCAAATATGAGGGTTACTTAGAAAAGCAGGAGCGGCTTGTGGCGAATTTGAGGTCCCTGGAGAAAAAGAAGATGCCGGAGGACTTGGATTACAACAGCATCGCGCATCTCCGGCCGGAGGCGAAAGAGAAACTCTCGACCTTCAAGCCCAGCACACTTGCCCAGGCCTCTCGAATAAGCGG